>NZ_JALPKQ010000004.1:0-172969 GCF_051383655.1 Geodermatophilus sp. CPCC 205761 | reverse complement strand
GTCGCGGCGCGGCCGGTGCGGCGACACGGGCACCGCCGGGAGCTGCGACCCGCGGGCCGGCCGGGCGGGCGGGGCCCGGCGGGACCTGGCGCCGGCCGGGGTCCGCCGCCGCCTCCAGCAGACCGTCGCGGCGACGGTCGGCACGGCTGCGGCCCGGCGTGGTCGGGTGGTCGCTCAGATCCGGGTCGGCGAGGGCGGGCGCCGGACCGTCGGTGCGGCGGCGTCCATGCGGAACCGGGGCGGTCCCCCGGTCCGGTACGTCACTGCCTGACGCGGCATGCCTGCCCACGGTGACCAAATCTAGACGCCGCGGCCCCGGTTGCCCAGTGATTGGGAGGAACGCCGCTGTCCTCGTGCCGCGCGCAACCGGCGCAGCCGCCGGACGAGCAACGGGTCGGCCTCCAGCGCGGCGGGTCGGTCGACGAGCGCGTTGAGGACCTGGTAGTAGCGGGTCGGCGGGAGGCCGAAGCGGTCACGGATCGCCGTCTCCTTGGCGCCGGGCCGCCGCCACCACTGCCGCTCGAAGGCGAGCATCTCGTGCTCGCGCCGGGTGAGGCCGCCGGCGGGGACCGGCGCCACCTCCGTCGCGTGCGGTGCGGGGTCGGGCGGAGGGAGCACCTCGCCCCCCGGCGGGGAGACCGCGGGAGCTGGTTCGGCAGGCATCGGACGTCCTTCTCTGTGGTGCGGAGGACCCGACCGTAGCCCCGCCCACCGACATCCGCGGGCGCCCGCGCGACGAGGGGACGGCGTGCCGTGACGCGGGGATGACGTGCCGTCTAGACCGGTGCGGGCGCAGCCTCCGCCGCCCGCCGCCGCGCCCCGGCGCGGGCCTGTCGGAGGCTGTCGGCGGTGAACACCGCCAGGGCGACCCAGACGATGACGAATCCGGCGAGGCGGGCCGGCGGCATCGGCTCGTGGTAGACGAAGACGCCGATCGCCAGCTGCATGAGGGGGGTGATGTACTGCAGCAGGCCGACGGTCGACAGCGGGATCCGGCGGGTCGCGGCGGCGAACAGCAGCAGCGGGATCGCGGTCGCGATCCCGGAGCTCATCAGCAGCAGCAGGTGCCCGGTCCCGGCGTTGCCGGCGGTCCCCTCGCCCTGCGCGTGCAGCACGGCGACCACCACGGCCGCGGGGACGGCGACCAGCGCCGTCTCGACGAACAGGCCGGGCGCGGCCTCGACCCGGACCAGCTTCTTCATCAGGCCGTAGAGACCGAAGCTGACCGCCAGCGCCAGCGCGATCCAGGGCGGTCGGCCGTAGTCCACGGTGAGCACGGCGACGGCGACCGCGGCGATGCCGACCGCGGTCCACTGCAGGGGGCGCAGCCGCTCGCTGAAGACCACCACCCCCAGCAGCACGCTCACCAGCGGGTTGATGAAGTAGCCGAGCGAGGTCTCCACCACGTGCCCGGAGTTGACCGCGTAGACGAACACCAGCCAGTTGACCGCGATGAGCAACGCGGCGCCGAGCAGGACCAGCAGCGCGCGGCGGTCGGTGAGCACGGCACGGACGTGCGACCAGCGGCGGACGACGGTCAGCAGCCCCGCGACGAAGACCAGCGACCACAGCACCCGGTGGGCCACGATCTCCAGCCCGCCGGCCGGCTCCAGCAGAGGGAAGTAGAGCGGGAACAGCCCCCACATGCCGTAGGCGGCGAGCCCGGAGACGACCCCCGCACGCCGCTCGTCCACGGCCGCACCGTACGCCCGGCGGGACCGGCCTCGTCGACCGGACCGTGAGCCGGGCTCACGACCTGTCAGACGGTCTGGATGTAGTCGACGAGCTTCGCCCGCTCCTCCTCCAGCTCGTCGAGCCGGGCCTTGACGACGTCGCCGATCGAGACGATGCCGACCAGGACGCCGCCGTCCACCACCGGCACGTGGCGGACGCGGTGGTCGGTCATGGTGCGGGCCAGGTCCTCCACCCCCGACGACGGGACGCAGGTGTGCACGTCGGCGGTCATGAGGCTGGACACGGGATCGGTGAGCAGTTCGGCGCCCCGGTCGTGCAGGGCGCGGACGACGTCCCGCTCGGAGACGATGCCCTCGACGGTCTTCCCGTCGCCGGACACGACGAGGGCACCGACGCGGTGCTCGGCCAGCAACGCCAGCGCCTCGCGGACGCTGGCCGAGGCCTCCACGGTGGCGACCTCCGAGCCCTTGCGACGCAGCACCTGGCGGATGTGCACGAGACCTCCCTGACCTGCTGGACGCGAGGTTGGAGTGTGCTCCCGATCGCCTCTGCCGGGCAACGCCGCGGCGGCCTACCGTCGTGGTGTGCCGACCACCCGGTCCGCCCGCCGCCGGCCCACGCCGCTGCAGTGGGTGCGCTACGCGCTCGGCGGGGGGTTGCCCGCCGAGCTCTCGCCGTGGGTGCTGGCCGACACGACCGAGCGGGGCTGGATCCGCCGGCACCTGACCCGCGCCGTCGTCCAGCTCCTGCCCGTGCTGGTGCTCTGCGTGGTCGTGGTGCCGGTCCCGCTGGTCTACCGGCTGTCGGTCGCCGTCGGCGGTCTGCTGATGGCGCTGATCTTCTCGATCGCCTTCATGACCGAGACCATCGAGCACCGGGTGGCCAAGGCCGGCTACCCCGCGGGGACCGCCGCCCGGCTGCGCGAGGAGCGCGCCGAGCGGGAGGCCCTCGAGCGCCGGTCGCCCTATCGCCAGGGCGGCGCCGGCAGCTTCGACTGAGGGCTCAGTCCTCGACCCGGAACCCGATCGACACGCGCACCTGGAAGTAGGCGACGTCGCCGTCGGCGACCATCCCGCGGATCTCCTTGGCCTCGAACCACTCGATGTGGCGCACCGTCTGCGCTGCCTTGCGGATCGCGGTGCGGATCGCGTCGTCGACGCTCGTCGCGCTGCTGCCGACGATCTCGCTGAGCCTGTACACGTGGTCGCTCACGGCTGCCTCCCGGCCCTGCCACCTCGGTCCGACCCCGGGCCGCCGGTGCGGCCGGGCGCTCGAACGCTAGCGACGGCGCGGCATCGCCACCACGCGAGCGGTCCGACGCCGGGAACCGCCCGTGGAGCCGACGGGGGGACTCGAACCCCCAACCGCCCGATTACAAGTCGGGTGCGCTACCAGTTGCGCCACGCCGGCGGGACATGGGGGACCAGCCCCGGCACAAGGATAGGGACAACGCAGGGACGACCCGCGGCTCCCTCGACGATGCGCGGTGGGTCGGGTGTTCGGACGGCCCCTACCCGCGCCGCCGCGCCAGGGAGGTGTCGTAGTTCGACGCGCCGAAGAAGGTCCCGTTCCCGACCGCGCTGCGCTGGGACGCCGGCCACCGGTCCGCCGCGTCGGGTGGGATCCGGCCGAACCGCTTCAGCACGACTCCGTAGGCCTCGGCTGCGTTGGGCCAGAAGTCGCCGGAGCCGACGTCCGCGTACAGGACGCCGTCGGCTTCCACCAACTCCAGGTCAGCCGCCTGCAGCAGGTACGGCATGTGGCGCATCACCCGGGGATTGGCCACGAGCACGTTCCGCAGCTCCCGCTCGACCGTCTCGGCGAGGGAGTCGTCCGGGTAGGCGAAGGTCAGCGAGGCGTAGTCGCCGTCGAAGACCGCCACGCGGTGCGGGCGGTCCCCTCCGTCATCGTCGCCTCCGCTCGCGCCCCGGGTACCCGACGAGCAGATCATCCCCCGCCGCAGCACCCCGGTGACGCGTTCGGAGTTCGCCTTGCGGTGTCGTGCGCGCTCTTGCGGCCGTGCGGCACCGCAGAGGCGACGCCGACACCGCACGTGCGTGCGCGGAGACGTCAGAGGCGCGGGTCCACCGGCTCGGACTCCAGCGCCAGGACGGCGAAGACGCACTCGTGCAGCCGCCACAGCGGCTCCCCCCGGGCCAGCCGCTCCAGCCCCTCCATGCCGAGCGCGTACTCCCGGAGGGCGAGTCCGCGCTTGCGGCCGAGCGAGCGCTCCCGCAGCCGGTCCAGGTGCTGCGGCTCGGTGTAGTCCGGGCCGTAGATCAGCCGCAGGTACTCGCGCCCGCGGACCTTCAGGCCGGGCTGCACCACACCGCCGCGGCCGCGGGTCAGGTTGGCCGCGGGCTTGACGACCATCCCCTCGCCGCCGGCCGCGGTCATCTCCTCCCACCACGCGGTCGCCGTGCTCTCGCCGGCCGGGTCGGTGACGTCGACGGTGAGCCAGCGGGTCCCGCGGACCAGCTCGGGGTCGGCGTCGACGAGGCGGTCGGCGATGGCCAGGTGCCAGGCGTGCGGCCGGTCGGCGTACGTGGCTCCGGTGGAGGCGAGCAGCTGGAAGGGCGCGAAGGAGACGCCGGTCAATCCGTCGGTCGGCCAGCAGTAGCGCCGGTACACCGCCGTGAACGCCTCGGCGTCGTCGGCTCGCCGCCGCTGGCGGTCGAGCACCTCCGCCACGTCCAGGCCCCGCCCGGCCGCCTGCTCCAGGGCGGCGAGAGCGGCGGGGAGCGCCGTCCGCGCGGCGGCCCCCACCGCGGCGTACTGGCTGCGGATCAGGTCGCCGGCCTTGACCGACCACGGCAGCAGCTCGGCGTCGAGCAGCAGCCAGTCGGCGCCGAGCTCCTCGAACACGCGGGCCTCCTCGGCGGCGGCAGCGAGCCGGGCCAGGAACGCGGCGGTGAGCTCGGGGCCGAGGAACGACCGGCCGGTGCGGGTGTGCAGCACCCCCGGCACCTCCTCGGCGGATCCCGGCCGGCGGACGAGGGCGACCGCCCGGGAGCCCATGTGCTTCTCCTGGCAGACGACCTCGGCCACGCCCTCACCGCGGAAGTAGGCGAACGCCTCGGCCGGGTGCTCGAGCAGACCCGGCCGGGTCGAGGTGGCCGAGGGGCTCATCGTCGGCGGCAGGTAGAGCAGCTGCTCCGGCGCCACGGCGAACCGGCTCATCACCTCGATCGCCGCCGCGGCGTTCTCCTCGCGCACCGTCACCCGGCCGGCGAGCCGGGTCTCCACGACCCGCTTGCCGAGCACGTCACCGACGTCGAGGACGTCGTCGCGCCGCCGCGCCTCGGCCGGCGGGGCGGCGTCCCCCTCGGGCAGGAACGGGCGGGCCGGCTCGTAGTAGGTCTCCTTCGCCGCGACGCCGACCAGCTCGCGCTCGGGATAGCGCAGCGCGGTGAGCCGACCGCCGAACACGCAGCCGGTGTCGAGGCAGAGGGTGTTGTTGACCCACTCCGGCGTGGGGACCGGGGTGTGCCCGTAGAGCACCATCGCGCGGCCGCGGTACTCGGTCGCCCACGGGTAGCGCACCGGCAGGCCGAACTCGTCGGTCTCCCCGGTCGTCTCGCCGTAGAGCGCGAAGTCCCGCACCCGGGCGCTCGACCGGCCCTGCAGCGACTCCTTGAGCCCGGCGTGCGCGACGACCAGCGCTCCGCCGTCCAGGACGTAGTGACTGACCAGGCCGTGGCAGAACTCCTCGACCTGACGCCGGAAGTCGTCGTCCTCCGCCTCGAGCTGGGCCAGCGTGCGCTCCAGGCCGTGGGTGCGCTGCACGTTCCGCCCGCGCAGGGCACGCACGAGTTTGTTCTCGTGGTTGCCCGGCACGCACAGCGCGTGTCCGGCGGAGACCATGCCCATGACCAGGCGCAGCACGCCGGGTGAGTCCGGCCCGCGGTCGACCAGGTCACCGACGAAGACCACGCGGCGCCCGGCCGGGTGCTCGGCGTCCACGGCACGTCCGCGCTCGTCCCGGCGCAGGTCGTAGCCGAGCTCGCCGAGCAGCTCCTCGAGTTCGGTGCGGCAGCCGTGCACGTCGCCCACCACGTCGAACGGGCCGGCGTCCTCGCGCCGGTCGTTGTACTGCTTCTCGTAGGTGATGACTGCGCGCTCGATCTCCTCCGTGCTCATCAGCAGGTGCACCTTGCGGAAGCCCTCGCGGCCCAGGCCACGCAGGCCGCGCCGCAGGTCGGACCTCTGCCGCCGGATCACCGCGGGTGAGAGGTCCCGGTCCGGCCGGGCGGCGTTGCGGGCCAGGCACTCCCCCTCCGGCACGTCGAGCACGATCGCCACGGGCAGCACGTCGTGCTCGCGCGCCAGCCGCACCAGGGAGGCGCGGTCCTCGGACTTGACGTTGGTGGCGTCCACGACCGTGAGCCGGCCCGCGGCCAGCCGGATGCCGGCGATGTGGTGCAGCAGGTCGAAGGCCGCCGGCGTCGCCGACTGGTCGTTCTCGTCGTCGGCCACCAGGCCGCGGCAGAAGTCGCTGGAGAGCACCTGGGTCGGCCGGAAGTGCCGGCGCGCGAAGGTGCTCTTGCCCGAGCCGCTGACCCCGACCAGCACGACCAGGGCCAGGTCGGGCACGACGACGGTGCGCGGCTCGGCGGCCGGGCGCTCCCCGGTCGCGGTGGTCACGCGGCCACCTCCGTTCCCGCTGCGCGGCTGAAGACGGCCATCTGCGTGGGCGTGCCGACCTCCGGGTCCTGCTCGCCGACGCCGAGCAGCCGGACGGCGTACCCGCGCCGGTCGCCGACGGCGGCCGCCCAGTCGGCGAACTGCTGCCGGGTCCACTCGAACCGGTGGTCCCGGTGCCGGAACGTGCCGGCCGGCAGGCTCTCGAAGCGGACGTTGTACTCGACGTTGGGCGTGGTGACGACGACGGTCGCCGGGGCCGCGGCGGCGAAGACGGCGTGCTCGAGCGCCGGCAGCCGGTCGAGGTCGAGGTGCTCGATGACCTCCATCAGCACCGCCGCGTCGTAGCCCCGCAGGCGGGCATCGGTGTAGGTCAGGCCGCTCTGCAGCAGCCCGATCCGCGCGCGCTGCCGCTCGGGCAGCCGGTCCAGCCGGAGCCGCCGGGCGGCCACCTCCAGCGCCCGGGCGCTGACGTCGACGCCGAGGACCTCGGTGAACGCCGGTTCGGCCAGCAGCGCGTGGAGGAGCGCACCGGCGCCACAGCCGAGGTCGACGACCCGCCGGGCGCCGGCCGAACGAAGCGCGGACAGCACCGCCCCGTGCCGCTGCAGGGCCAGGGGCACCGGCCGGTCGGCCGCATCCTCGCCGTCCGTGCCATGCGGGCCGCCGGCAGCCGCGCGCGGCGGCGCCATAGCGTCGTCCAGGTCCTCGGCCTCGGCGTCGTCCACCTCGGCGAGCCGCTCGATCGCGCGGCGGGTCAGCGCGGTCCGGTGACCCAGGTACCGGCGCGTGATCAGGTCCCGCTCGGGGTGGGTGGCCAGCCAGCCGTTTCCGGCTCGCAGCAGCTTCTCGATCTCGTCGGATCCGATCCAGTAGTGCTTCGCGTCGTCGAGCACCGGCAGCGCCACGTAGAGGTGGTTGAGCGCGTCCGCCAGCCGCAGCTCACCGCTGAGCCGCAGCTCCACGTACCGGGAGTCGCCCCACTCCGGGAGCGTCTCGTCCAGCGGCACCGCCGTCGCATCGACCCGCCAGCCCAGCGGCGCGAAGAACCGGTGCGCCATCTCCCTCCCGCCGCGGCACGACAGCGCGGGGATGTGCACCTCCAAGGGGAGAGCGACGTCGACCAACTCCGGCCGCTCCTTGCTCACCCCTCGGCGGGCGCTGGAGAACGCCTTGCCGAGCGCCACCGCCAGCAGGCTCGACGCCGCGTACGGGCGGTCGTTGACGTACTGGGCGAGTGCGCCGTCATCTCCGCCGGCCCGGGCGGTGCGCACCAGGCCGATCGGGTCGACGTCGAGCAGCAGGGCAACGGTGCAGCGGTGCTCGTCCGCCTCCGGGTAGAACACGTGCGCCGTGCCGGTCGACACCTCCACCTGCTGCGCCCGCGCGGGGTTCTTGTGCAGCAGGAAGCCGAGGTCCGTCGCGGGCACGTGCGTGGTGGACAGGGTGACGAGCACGCCGAAGTGTCACGGAGCGACGGCGCGGAGTCGACCACCTTTCGCCGACCGCGTCGGCGCCGTCGACCGTCGCCGCGTCCGCGGTCGTCGCCTGGGGCCGCTCCGGCGCGTACGCCTTATGACCCGTCCCGGGCTCAGGCGGCCGGGTCCCCGTGGCGCAGGTGTCCGGCCGGGTCGCTGCCGGGCAGCGGGACGCCGCTCAGCCACCGCGCGAACCCGGCCGGGTCGCGGCGCTCCAGCTCGTCGAGGGTCTCCTGGCGGCGGACCACGATCGCGTGCCGGGTGCGCGCGTCCAGCCGGCCGGCCAGCGCCTCGGTGCTGTGCACCCACTCGCGGCCCAGGTCTCCGTTGCCCATCGTCGACACCGGAGGCAGCGGCCCGGCCGGCGGCTGCGGCACGGGCCGGACCGACGGCGTCCGCCCTGTGCGCACGGACCAGGCCGCCAGCACGGCCGCGACCCCCGCGGCCGCCACGAGCAGGGTCAGCATGGCTCCCCCGAGGGCGGTGGTGCCCGACAGCACGAGCAGCACCGTCACGGTCCCCACCGCCGCCTTCCACGCGGCGTCCACCGTCGCGCTCCGCTGGGGCCGGGCGGACTCCCGGGCGATGCCCCCGGCGAGGGCGCCGGCGACGACGCCGGCCAGGCCGATGGCGACCAGCCCGCTGGGCGGCAGGGCCAGGCCGCCGAGGACGGCCAGGGCGGCGGCGGCGAGGAGGCCGATCCCCAGCAGGAGTCGGGCGAACGGTCCGCGGTGGGGCACGGGGCAGCCTCCAGGGAAGTTCCGGACACGGGGGGCCGGGCCGCTGCCGAGCGGCGGCGGCCGTTCCGTCCCTACCCCGGCCCCGGCCTCCTTGCACACACCGTGGTCAGCGGGGGTCTTCCCTGCGGCGGCCCGGGGTAGGACGCTCGGAGGAGACACACGGGGGACGACCCAGTTCCGGAGGTGCCCGTGTCAACGACGACCCCCACGCCTGCCAGCACGCTGTCCCAGCGCCAGCCGGAGGACGGCGATCCGCCCGTCCTGCCTGTCGTGGTCGGCGCCGACGGCAGCGAGTGCGGGCTGCGAGCCGTCCGGTGGGCAGCCGAGGAGGCCGCGCGCCGCGCAGCGCCACTGAGGATCGTGCACGCCTCGACCAACGTCGGGCGCAAGCGCGATGCCGGGGGGTCGTCGTCGGAGCAGGCCCGCGGGATGACCGCGACGGCGTACACGGTCGCCAAGCACACCGCGCCGACGGTGCCGGCGTCGACCGAGGTCGTCGGCGGCGACCCCGTCACCGCGCTGCTCCAGGCCGCCGAGAACGCGCAGCTGGTCGTCCTCGGCATCTCCACCACCGGAGCCGCCGACGAGATGGTCCTGGCCTCGGTGGCCCAGAAGGTCGCGGCGCGCTCGCCGCGGCCGGTCGTCGTCGTGCCCCGGCCGCAGCGCACCACCGGCGGCACCCGGCCGCACGTCGCCCTCCTCGGCCTCGGGGAACCGGGCGACGACGAGCCGGTGGCCACCTTCGCCGCCGCAGAGGCGATGCGCGCGAGCGTGCCGCTGACCGTGCTGCACAGCCGGCCGGACGACGCCTCGGACTGGACGGCGGACGAGCAGGCGTGGTCGGAGCGCTTCCCCGACCTGCGGGTGACCCACCAGCCGCTGCCCCACGCCACCGGCGGCCGGGTGCTGGCCGCGGCCTGCCCGACCCCGCTGCTCTCGCTCAGCGCCGGCCACGGCGGCCTGCTGCACCGCCCCATGGACGCGATGCACCGCTGGCTCCTCCGCCACAACACCTCGCCGATGGCCTTCCTGCCTCCGGCGGACCGGATGCCCCGCGAGTCGCGGGAGGGCAGCAGCGCCATGGGGTGATCGGCGCCCGGCGGGCCCTCGGCAGGATCGGCGCCCGTGGGTTCCTCCGTCGTCGACCTCGGTCCACGCCTGGCCGCCGTCCTTGCGGTGCTCACCGCCCTGGCGGCGGTGGGCGGCCGGCTGTCCGGCCTCGGGCAGGACCGCCCGGTCGTCGTCGCGGCCCTGCGGGCGACCGTGCAGCTGGCCGTCGTCTCGGCGCTGCTGCTGGCGGTCGTGCGGTCGCTCCCGCTGTCGGTGGCGTTCGTCCTGCTGATGGTGGGGGTGGCGGCGGCCACGGCGGCCGGGCGGGTGACGGGGCTGCCGGTCCGGGCCGCCGGCGCGCCCCGGCGGGTGGCCGCCGCGGCCCTGCCGGTGCTGGCCGGAGCGGTGCCGGTCGTGGCGCTGGTGCTGGCCAGCGGGGCGGTACCGCTGCGCGGTGAGGCGGTCATCCCGGTCGCGGGCATCCTGGTGGGCGGGGCCATGACGGCGACGTCCCTGGCCGGGCGCCGGCTGCGCGAGGAGCTGACCGGACGGCGCGGCGAGGTCGAGGCCGCGCTCGCCCTGGGGCTCCAGCGGCGGGACGCCGTCCTGGAGGTCGCCCGTCCGGCCGCGGCGACCGCGCTCGTCCCGGGGCTGGACCAGACCCGCACCGTCGGCCTGGTCACGCTCCCCGGCGCCTTCGTCGGCGTGCTGCTCGGCGGCGGCAGCCCGCTCGAGGCGGGAGCCGCCCAGTTGCTCGTGCTCATCGGCCTGCTCGCCACCCAGGTCACCGCCGTGTGGGCGGTCACCGAGCTGATCGCGCGGGGCCGGCTCCTCCCCGACGTCCCCTGCTAGGGCGTCCAGGGACCTCACAGCGAGCCCCCAGCACCGCGCCAGCGGGCCGGATGACAGTGGTCGGCGTGGGCAGCGGACCGTTGCCCGTGGAGGAGGACTCGAACAGTGAGTGAGCACGGCATCCCCCGCCCGGCGCCCGGCACGTGGGCGCCCCCGCCGGCGTGGCAGCACCCCGTCCCCGGCCAGCCGGCCGGTGAGCACCCGACCGCGACCCAGCCCGCCGCGGGCCCGTACGCGGCACCATCGGACACCGCGGAGCAGCCGCACGTCGGCCAGCAGCCGTACGCCACCGCGCAGCAGCCGTTCCCCGGCGCCGCGGACCACGCGCAGTCGTTCCCGGGCTCCCCCGGGTCCGCGCCGTTCACCCCGGCACCGCCCGTGCCGCAGCCGGGCCGGCGGTCCGGCCGGCTCCGCATCGGCGTGGCCGGGCTGCTCGCCGGCGCGCTCATCGGCGGTGGCGCCGGTGCGGGCGTCGTCGTGCTGGCCGACGGGTCGGACGCCGCCGGCGGTGGGACGGTCGCCACGCAGAACGTGACCATCACCAACCCGGAGACGGCCACCGCCGTCACCGCCGCGGCGGCCAAGGCGGCCCCCAGCGTGGTGACCGTGTACGTCACCGGCGCCTCGGGGGCGGGCAGCGGCTCGGGCGTCGTCCTCACCGAGGACGGCTACGTCCTCACCAACAACCACGTGGTGAGCCTCGACGGCGCCGGCGGCTCGACGACCGTGTCGGTGCGCACCAGCGACGGCACGCTGCACGACGCGACCGTCGTCGGGACCGGCGCCGTCTACGACATCGCGGTGCTGAAGCTCGACGACGCCTCCGGCCTCACCCCCGCCACCTTCGCCGACTCCGACGACGTCCAGGTCGGCGACCTGGCGGTCGCCATCGGCGCCCCGCTCGGCCTGTCCGACACCGTGACCGACGGGATCATCAGCGCCACCGGCCGGGCTGTGGCCACCGGCTCCACCGAGGGCGACGCCACGGTGATCGACGCGCTGCAGACCGACGCGGCCATCAACCCCGGCAACTCCGGCGGCGCCCTCGTCGACGGCGCCGGCCAGGTCGTCGGCATCAACACCGCGATCGCGACGGTGGCCGCGGGCGGCCCCGGCGGGCAGTCCGAGAGCGGCAGCATCGGCGTCGGCTTCGCCATCCCGGGCAACACTGCCCAGCGGATCGCCAAGGAGATCATCGAGAGCGGGTCGGCCCGGACCACCTACCTCGGGGTCAGCGCGCAGACCGCCGCCGCCGACGACAACGCCGAGATCGGCACCGGGGCGGAGGTCGTGCAGGTGCAGCCCGGCACCCCCGCGGCGGACGCCGGGCTCCAGGTCGGCGACGTCGTCACCGCCGTCGGCGACCGGGTGGTGACCACCTCGGCGGAGCTGACCGCCGCCGTCCGGAGCGCCACGCCCGGCGACGCGGTGACCGTCAGCGTGCGGCGCGGCGGGGAGACCACGCAGGTGGAGGTCACGCTGGGCAGCACCACCGGCTGACCCGGCCGTGCGGGCCGATGTCGGCGGGGTGCCTAGGCTGGGTCGGGTGCCGGCACCCCGCCCGACCGCGCCCCTCGCCAGCTCGCTGGACGACCCGGCGCGGGCCCGCGACCTCGCGCGGATGAAGCGGCTGGCGACCGGCCTGTTCGCGGTCGCCGGCGCCGTCTTCCTCGGCTGCGTGCTCCTCGGGCCGGACGCCGGCGCGTGGGTGGGCTACGTGCGGGCCACCGCCGAGGCCTCGATGGTCGGGGCGCTGGCCGACTGGTTCGCCGTCACCGCCCTCTTCCGGCACCCCCTGGGGCTGCCGATCCCGCACACCGCGATCATCCCGCGCAAGAAGGACCAGATCGGCGCCAGCCTCGGCAGCTTCGTGGAGGAGAACTTCCTCACCCGCGCGGTGGTCGAGGAGAAGCTGGCCACCATCGACGTCCCCGGCCGGCTCGGCGCCTTCCTGGCCGCGCCGGGGCGGGCCGAGCGGCTGGCGGGTGACGCCTCCGGGGTCCTGCACTCGGTCGCCGACCTGCTCCGCGACGAGGACCTGCAGCCGGCCGTCGCGGCCCTGGTGGACCGCAAGCTGCACGCCACCCCGGCCGCACCGGTGGTGGCGCGGGCCCTGGAGCTGGTCGTCGACGGCGAGCGGCACCAGGAGGTGCTGTCGGCGGCGCTGCGCGGGCTGGCCCACTTCCTCGAGGACAACCGGGTCGTGTTCCGGGCCCAGCTCGGCGACGCCTCGCCGGCCTGGGTGCCCGACTGGGTCGACGACCGGGTCTTCGACCGCGCCTTCTCCGCGGTGCAGCACTTCCTCGAGGAGGTCGGCGAGGATCCGCGGCACGAGCTGCGCCGGGTCTACGACGCCCGGCTGCGCACCTACGTGCACGCGCTGCGGACCGACCCGGCCACCGCGGCCCGCGTGGAGGAGCTGAAGAAGGAGCTGCTCGAGCACCCCGCCGTGCGGACCTGGTCGGGCTCGCTCTGGAGCAACCTGAAGAACGGCGTGCTCGCCGCGGCCGCCGACCCGGACTCCGCGCTGCGCACCCGCGTCACCGTGCTCATCCGGGACGTCGCGACGATGCTGCAGACCGACCCGCGGGTGCGCGAGCTCGTGCAGCGGCACGCGCGCAGCACCGCCGGTCACCTGGTCGAGCGGTTCTCCGGCGACCTGGCCGACCTGGTCGGCGGCACGGTCGCCCGCTGGGACACCGAGGAGACCAGCCGGCGGATCGAGCTGCAGGTGGGGCGCGATCTGCAGTGGATCCGGGTCAACGGCACCGTCGTCGGCGGGCTGGCCGGCCTGCTGATCTACACCGTCGCCCAACTGCTCGGCTGACGGAGAACCCGCCCGGCGTCAGCGGCGCGCGGCCGCGGCCTGGTACAGCGCGATGCCCGCCGCGACGCTCACGTTGAGCGACTCGGTGTCCCGCGCGATCGGGATGCGGACGACGACGTCGCAGCGCTCCCGCACCAGCCGGGAGAGCCCCGCTCCCTCCGCGCCCACCACCAGCGCGACGGGGTCGGCGAAGCCGTCGAAGTCGTGCACGTCGACGTCGCCGTCCCCGGCCAGGCCGACGGTCATCAGCCCGGCGTCCTGGTAGCCGGCCAGCGCCCGCGCCAGGTTCACCGCGCGGGCGACTGGCAGCCGGGCCGCCGCGCCCGCGCTGGTGCGCCACGCCGAGGCGGTCATGCCGACGGCCCGCCGCTGCGGCACGACGACGCCGTGCGCGTCGAACGCGGCGGCCGAGCGGACGACGGCGCCCAGGTTGCGAGGGTCGGTGACGCCGTCCATCGCCACGACCAGCGGGGGCCGGCCCGAGTCGTGGGCCAGGTCCAGCAGGTCCTCGGGGTGGGCGTACTGGTAGGGCGGCACCTGGAGCCCGATCCCCTGGTGCAGCGCGCCTCCGGACATCCGGTCGAACTCGGCCTTGCCGACCTCCAGCAGCGGCAGGCCGCGGTCGTTGGCCAGGTGCAGCGCCTCGGTGATCCGCTCGTCGGTGGTCCCCCGGGTGTCGCCGGTGACCACGTAGAGGGCCGTCGCCGGGATCTGCGCGCGCAGCGCCTCCACGACCGGGTTGCGCCCGAGCAGCAGCTCCGGGGTCTCGTCGGCGCGCTGGCGGCTGCGGTCGCGCTCGGTCCGCCGCCGGGCATCGGCCTGCGCCCGCCGCTGCGCCGGGTGGCCCGGGCGCATCTCGGCCGGTGGCGTGGCGCCGCGTCCGGCGAGCGCCCGGCGGCCCTTGCCTCCGGTGCCGGCGCTCGCGCCCTTCTTGCCGGCGCCGCTGGTGCGGCCCCGTCGCTGGCTGTTGCCGGCCATCAGCGGCTCAGCTCCCATCGGGGTCCGTTCGGGGTGTCCTCGACCTGGACGCCGAGGGCGCCCAGCCGGTCGCGGATCGTGTCGGCCGCGGCGAAGTCCTTGCGGGCGCGGGCGGCCTGCCGCTGCTCCAGCGCCAGCGCGACGAGCCCGCCGGTCACCGCGCTCAGCCGGTCGTCGGTGCCGGCGGCCCAGCGCGGGTCGAGCGGGTCCAGGCCCAGCACGCCGAGCATGGCCCGCACCGAGCCCAGCGCCGCGGCCGCGCCGTCGTCGTCGCCCGCCGCCAGGGCGGAGTTGCCCTGCCGCACCGCCTCGTGGACGACGGCCACCGCGGCGGGCGTGCCGAGGTCGTCGTCGAGGGCGGCGACGAACTCGGGCGCGAGGTCGGGCTTCCCGGCGTCCGGTCCGAGCCGCTCGGCGGCGCGCTTCACGAACGACTCCAGCCGCCGGTAGGCGACGCCGGCCTCGTCCAGTGCGGCGTCGGTGAACTCCACCGTCGACCGGTAGTGCGGAGCGACCAGGTAGTAGCGCAGCTCCACCGGCCGCACCCGCTTGACCACCTCGTCGACCAGCGCGGTGTTGCCCAGCGACTTGCTCATCTTCTCGCCGCCGAGGGTCACCCAGCCGTTGTGCAGCCAGTAGCGCGCGAACCCGTCGCCTGCCGCCTGCGACTGCGCGCGCTCGTTCTCGTGGTGCGGGAAGCGCAGGTCCAGCCCGCCGCCGTGCACGTCGAACTCGGCGCCGAGGTAGCGCCCGGCCATGGCGGAGCACTCCAGGTGCCACCCGGGCCGGCCGCGGCCCCACGGGGTGGCCCACGACGCGGTCTCCGGCTCGCCGGCCTTGGCCGCCTTCCACAGCGCGAAGTCGCGGGGGTCGCGCTTGCGCTCGTCGCTGTCGGTGTCGGCCGCCGGCTCGAGGTTCTCCAGCCGCTGCCCGGTGAGCTCTCCGTAGCCGGCGAACGAGCGGACGTCGAAGTAGACGTCGCCGTCGGCCGTGTAGGCGTGCCCCCGCTCGATCAGGCGGTCCATCAGCGCGACCATGTCCGGCACGTGACCGGTGGCCCGGGGCTCGTAGGTGGGCGGCAGCACCCCGAGGACGTCGTAGGCACGGGTCACGGCCAGCTCGTTCGCGTACGCCCAGGCCCACCACGGGACGCCGGCGTCGGCGGCCTTGGCCAGGATCTTGTCGTCGATGTCGGTGACGTTGCGGACGTAGGTCACCTCCAGCCCGCTCGCGGTCAGCCAGCGGCGCAGCACGTCGAAGGCGAGCGCGGACCGCACGTGGCCGACGTGCGGGGGGCCCTGCACGGTGAGCCCGCAGACGTACACGGAGGCCTGGCCGGCACGCAGGGGCGTGAAGTCGCGGACCGCGCGGGCGGCCGTGTCGTACAGGCGGAGGCTCACCGCCAGGAGTCTACGGAGGGCGGCGCTCAGCCCTGCTCGGCGTGCGCCGCGGCCGTCCGCACGACCAGCGCCGTCGCCATCGCCGCCCGGCCCTCGCCGCGGCCGGTGAGACCGAGGCCGTCGGTCGTGGTGGCGGTGACGCTGACCGGGGCGCCCAGGGCGGCCGACAGGACCGCCTCGGCCTCGGTCCGGCGCGGGCCGACCTTCGGAGTGGCGCCGACCAGCTGCACGGCGGCGTTGCCCACCTGCCAGCCGGCCGCGGTCAGCACCTCGCGGACGTGCTCGAGCACCGCCGCGCCGCGCGCCCCGGCCCAGCGCGGCTCGTCGGTGCCGAGCAGCCCGCCGATGTCGCCGAGCCCGGCGGCGGACAGGACCGCGTCGGTGAGCGCGTGCGCGACGACGTCGCCGTCGGAGTGGCCGGCGCAGCCGTCGACGCCCGGCCACTCCAGCCCGGCGAGCCAGCAGGGGCGCCCGGCCTCGATCGGGTGGACGTCCACGCCGATGCCGACCCTGGGCGGGCTCACCCGCGGACCTGCAGCTCCGCCAGCGCGAGGTCGTGCGCGACGGTCACTTTGGCCGACCGCTCGTCGCCGGCCACGGTCGTCACCGGGATCCCGGCGGCGCGGACCACAGCGGCGTCGTCGGTGAGCTCGGCGCCGGCCGGGAGCCGGTCGTAGGCGTCGACGAGAGCGGAGCGGCCGAACCCCTGCGGCGTCTGGACCCGGCGCAGCGTCTCGCGGGCCAGCGTGCCGGTGAGGACGCCGTCGTCGCCCACGGTGACCGTGGTGTCGACGACCGGCAGGACCGGCACGACGGCGCCGGCGCCGTCGGCGAGCGCGGCGAGCACCCGGGCGACGACGTCGGGCGGGGTCAGCGGCCGGGCGGCGTCGTGCACGAGGACGGCGTCGGGCGCGGGGCGGGCGGGATCGGTCACCGCGGCCAGCGCGGCCCGGACCGACGCCGTGCGGGTCGCGCCGCCCACGACGAGCCGCACGTCGGGCGGGAGCACCGAGCCGAAGGCGCCGAGCTCCGCCGCCGGGACCGCGACGACGACCTCGGCCACCCCGCCGTCGCGGAGGGTGTCGACCGCCCAGCAGACCAGCGGACGGCCGGCCAGCGGGACCAGTGCCTTGGGTCGTTCCGCCCCCAGACGCAGACCACTCCCGGCCGCTGCGACGATGCCGACAGCGTGCACGGGAGTGGTCTGGACGTGCGGGAGAGGTGCCGAGCCGGAACTCAGCTGGCGAGGACCTCGTCGAGGAGGACCTCGGCCTTGTCCTCGTTGGTGCCCTCGGCGAGCGCGAGCTCGCTGACGAGGATCTGGCGGGCCTTGGAGAGCATGCGCTTCTCGCCGGCGGAGAGACCCCGGTCCTTGTCGCGGCGCCACAGGTCGCGGACGACCTCGGCGACCTTGTTCACGTCACCGGACGCGAGCTTCTCGAGGTTCGCCTTGTAGCGGCGCGACCAGTTGGTCGGCTCCTCGGTGTGCGGGGCGCGCAGGACCTCGAAGACCCTGTTCAGCCCCTCCTGACCGACGACGTCACGGACGCCCACGATCTCTGCGTTGTCAGCCGGCACGCGCACGGTCAGATCGCCCTGGGCGACCTTGAGCACGAGGTAGGCCTTCTCTTCACCCTTGATGGTCCGCTTCTCGATCGCCTCGATGAGCGCGGCACCGTGGTGCGGGTAGACAACGGTCTCGCCGACAGTGAAGCCCATGTGTGTGTGACCCCTTTCGCTGTCCACAGGTTACCACGGCAGACTGACGAACGGTTCTGCCCGGATTCGTAAATCCGCAGGTCAGCGGCCACATGAAGTAGTCGGGAGGGGTTGACACCAGCGTGGTCGATGTGCCTGCACACCCCTCCCGCCCGGCCGCCACGGCCCGCGCGCTGGTGCTCGCGACGCACCCCGGACCGACGGTGGCGGTGACCGTCGTGGCGACCCTGCTGGCCGTCGCGGCGGGGACACCGGCGGACCGCGTGGCGCTGGTGGCCGCGGCCGTCCTCGCAGGTCAGGCATCGATCGGGTGGAGCAACGACTGGCTCGACGCCGACCGCGACCGGGCCGTCGCGCGCGCCGACAAGCCGGTCGTCCAGGGCGCGGTCGCCCCCTCGCTGCTGCGGACGCTCGCCCTCGGCTCGGCGGCCGCGGCCGTCGTCCTGTCGCTCGTGCTCGGTGTCGTCCCCGGCGTGCTGCTGCTCGTCCTGGTCGCCAGCGGCTGGGCATACAACGCGGGCCTGAAGCGCACCGCCGTGTCCGTCGTGCCGTACGTGACCGGGTTCGGGGCGCTGCCCGCCGGCGTGGTCGCCGCCGCCCCGGGTGCACCGGTCGCGCCCTGGTGGCTCGTGGCGGCCGGTGGCGCGCTGGGCGCCGCGGCACACTTCGCGAACGTCGCCCCCGACATCGAGGACGACCTCGCCACCGGCGTCCGCGGGCTGCCGCACCGACTGGGCGCCCGGGCGTCGGCCGTCACCGGGGCGGCGCTTCTCGGGTCGACCTCGCTCCTGCTCGTGCTCGGCCCCGCCGGCCCGCCGACGGCAGCCGGCTGGGCCGGGCTCGCGCTGGCCGTGCCGGCCGTCGCGGTCGCTGCCCTCGCCGGCACCGCCCGCTTCCGCCGGGCGGCGTTCCCGGCCGTGATGCTCCTGACCGTCCTGGACGTCGTGCTGCTGCTGGCGGGCGGGGCCGCGGTCACCTGAGCGCGGCCCAGCCCGGCGGGTCACTTCCGGCCGTTGCCGTTCCCGTCGCCGTTGCCGTTCCCGGGCCGGCTGTCCGAGACCGCCGGGGCCTCCGCGACCGGCTCCTCGGCCGCGGGCTCCTGCACGACCGGCGCCGGCACGGGCGCGGGGGCGGCCTCGCGGGCCTCGCGGCGCTGCTGGTTGCGCTGGTGCGCCTGGGCGCTGACGGTGCCGCCGTCGACCCAGCCCTCGCGGGCGCCCTCGCTCACCCAGTCGCCGTGCGACTGGCCCTCGTCGGGGCCCTCCTGCCAGGCCTGCTGCGGCGTCAGCTCGGGAGTCGGCGTCACCACCGGCTCGTCGGGCGTCCCGACGGGCGCCTCGGACGGCGTCTCGGAGGGCGTCCCGGACGGCGTCCCGGCGGTGCTGCCGCCCGGGACGTCGGTGTCCGTGCCGTCGCCGGCACCGGGGTCCGTGCTCGTGAGCGGGTCGGGGTCGACCGTCGGGTCGGGATCGACGTCCTCCTGCGTCACGGGGGACTCGACGACCGGAGTCGTCTGGTCCTGGGAGGTGACGACGCCGGCGGTCGTGGCGCCGGCGAGCGCGACGACGACGACACCGGTGCCGGCGGCGGCCTTGGCCAGTGCGCCGGCACCGATGATCTTGGCGACGAGGGTGGAGAGCAGCATGCGTGGCCTCTTCCGTGAGGTCCGGGCGGGGAGCCCGGCCGTCCCGCGGGACGGTTCCTGGTGGGTGGTGAGGAGACCGGTCGCCAGCAGTTCGGCCAGGGCCGCGTTCGGCCGCCCGGGGGCGGCGCCCTCGCCCCGCACCGCGTCGGTGAACGCGGCCAGGCCGGAGGCGCCGTCGGGTACGGGACGGCCGGCGAGGGCGGCCTCGAAGGCCACCTCCGCGGCGCGGGCGTCAGCTGGACCGGTCATCTCGTCCTCGTCATCGCCGCAGGGCCGGAAAAGGGTGCGCGCCGGCCGCCACCCCTTCGGGGGAACCGTTCTCGAGCGCCGTCCGCAGGCTCGCCAGCCCGCGGCGCTGCAGGGCCTTGACCGAGCCCACCGAGCGCCCCAGCACCTGCGCGACCTGCTCGACGGTCAGGTCGGCGAGGATCCGGAGGAGCAGCACCGCGCGCTGGTCGGCGGGCAGGAGACCGCACAGCCGGTGGACGTCGTCGGTGCCGAGCCGGACCAGTGCGTCGTCCTCGGTGTCGCCACCCGGTCGCGTGGTGAGCGGCCCGTCGTCGTCGGTGACCTGTGGGCGGCGTCCCCGCCGCCGCCAGTCGTCGACCAGCCGGCGGTGCGCGATCGTGAAGACCCACGCGCGCAGCGCCTCCTCGTCGCCCCGGAACCCGCCGAGCCCGGTGAGGACGCCGATGAAGGTCTCGCTGGCCAGGTCGTCGGGCTCGGCCGAACCGTGCAGCCGCAGGTACCCGGTGACCGACGGGGCGAGGTCGCGGTAGAGCACCTCGAACGCCCAGGCGGCACCGGCCTGGGCCGCGGCCAGGACGTCGTCGAACGGCAGCCCCGTCCGCATCCGGTCTCCCCTCGCCGCGCTCCGCCGTCCCCTTGGCATCGGCAGGAGCGGGCCCGGACCGGACCGCGGTCACCCGGTCGGGGGTGGGTCCCGGCGTGGGCACGGTGTCCCCCGGCCTCCGGGCGGTCCCATCGGGCGGGCGTTAGGCTCCCCCCGACTCGGGCCATCGACGTGCGGTGGCCGCACGTCCCTGGAGGTCGACGGCTGTGAACCGCGCACTGCGCGCCGCCACTGTGGGTGTCCTGCTCGTGAGCCCCCTCGCGCTGGGCGCGTGCAGCGCCGGGCAGGTCTCCCAGACGGCGACCCAGAACCGGGACAAGGTCGGCGCCGAGGCCGCGATCGGCGACATCACCCTGCGCGCGATCACGCTCGAGTACCCCGACGAGGGTCGCTACGACCGGGGCGACGACGCCGCTCTGAACATGGCCGTCATCAACAGCGGCACCGAGGAGGACACGCTCGTCGGCATCGAGGGCGAGTTCTTCGACGGCGTGGTCGTCACCGGCCAGGCCACCCCCTCCCCCGCCGCGCCCGCCTCGCCGTCGGCGACGCCGCCCGGGACGGCACCGGTGCCGCCCACCACGCCGGCCACCCCCACCACCACGCCGGCCACCCCCACCACCGCGGCGGCCAGCTCGACGGTCGACATCCCGGTCCCGGCCCGGTCCACCGTCTTCCTGGGCGGCGCCGACGGGCCCACCGTGGAGCTGTCCGACCTCTCCGAGGTGCTGACCGCCGGCCAGACGGTCGAGCTCACCCTGACCTTCGAGCTGGCCGGCGAGGTCACCGTGTCGGCGATGGTCGCCAACCCCGACCGGGTGCTGCCGCGCGAGGAGGGCTTCGACTTCCACACGGAGGAGGAGTCCGAGGAGCAGGACACCGAGGTCGCCGGCGGGGGCAACCCCGAGTCCGGCGGCTGAGCGCGACGCCTCCCCCTGGGTTGCCCGGAACCGTCGTACCGGGCGGTTAGCGTCGCCGCGTGCCCCCCGCAGGAGTGAAGTCCGCCCGGCCCGCCCACCGCTGCACCGAGTGCGGCCACGCCTCGGCCAAGTGGGTGGGCCGCTGCCCGGAGTGCCAGGCCTGGGGCACCCTGCAGGAGGTCGGCGTGCCGGCGTCGCCGCTGCGGGCCGTGGCCGCCGGCCCGGTCAGCGCGCCGGCCGTCCCGATCGCCCAGGTCGAGCTCGGAGGCGCCCGCGCCGTGCCGACCGGCATCGAGGAGTTCGACCGCGTGCTCGGCGGCGGGCTGGTGCCGGGCGCCGTGCTGCTGGTCGCCGGTGAGCCGGGCGTGGGCAAGTCGACGCTGCTGCTCGAGGTCGCCCACCGGGTGGCGGCCGTGAACGGCCCGGCCCTGGTCGTCTCCGGCGAGGAGTCCGCCGCGCAGGTGCGGCTGCGGGCCGAGCGGATCGGCGCGCTGCACGAGCGCCTCTACCTGGCCGCCGAGACCGACCTGTCGGCCGTCCTCGCCCACGTCGAGCAGGTCGCCCCGTCGCTGCTGGTGCTCGACAGCGTGCAGACCGTCCGCTCCCCCGCCGTCGACGGCACCGACGGCGGCGCCACCCAGGTGCGGGCCGTCGCCAGCGCGCTGACCGGGGTGGCCAAGAGCCGCGGGATGACCACGATCCTGGTCGGGCACGTCACCAAGGACGGCGCCATCGCGGGGCCGCGCGCCCTCGAGCACCTCGTCGACGTCGTCGTCTCCTTCGACGGGGAGCGCCACTCCACGCTGCGACTGGTCCGGGCCACCAAGAACCGGTTCGGGCCTGCCGACGAGATCGGCTGCTTCGAGATCGGCGACCGCGGCGTCGTCGGCGTGCCCGACGCCTCGCACCTGTTCGTCTCCCGCCGCACCGCACCGGTCCCGGGCAGCTGCGTCACGGTCACCCTGGAGGGCAGCCGCCCGCTGCTGGCCGAGGTCCAGGCGCTCGTGGCCGGCACCGGAGGGGGCGGCTCGCCCCGGCGGGCGGTGAGCGGGCTGGACTCCCAGCGTGTGGCGATGGTCAACGCCGTCGTCGAGCGGCGCGGCGGGGTGCGGCTGGCCGACGCCGACGTCTTCGCCGCCTCGGTCGGCGGGGTGCGCATCGGCGAGCCGGCGGCCGACCTGGCGCTGGCCCTCGCGATCGCCTCGGCCGCCAAGGACATCCCGCTCCCGCAGGGGCTGGTCGCGCTCGGCGAGGTCGGGCTGTCCGGTGAGATCCGGCGGGTCGGCGGCACCGGGCGCCGGCTGTCCGAGGCGGCCCGCCAGGGCTACAAGGTCGCCCTCGTCCCCGAGGACTCCGGCAAGGCGCCCCGGGGCATGCGGTTGATCGAGGTCTCCGACCTCGGGGCCGCGTTCGCCCGGCTGTTCTGAGCGCGCCGCACCAGACCCGGGACGGTGAGCCGACTCACCGCCGCCCGCCACCAGGTTCGGCTCCACGTAGACTCAGCCGCCACGACACCGACCGTCAGGAGCACTCGTGCCCCCCGCTGTGGACCCCGAGATCGCGCTCCGCGATCTGCTCGGCCGCATCGCCCCGGGGACCGCACTGCGTGACGGTCTGGAACGCATCCTGGCCGGGCGGACCGGCGCCCTCATCGTGCTCGGCTACGACCGGGTGGTCGAGTCCATCTGCACCGGCGGCTTCGCCCTCGACGTCGCCCTCTCGGCGACCCGGCTGCGCGAGCTGGCCAAGATGGACGGCGCCGTCATCGTCTCCTACGACGGGACGCGGATCGTCCGCGCGGGCGTCCACCTGATGCCCGACCCGACCGTGCCGACCGAGGAGTCGGGCACCCGGCACCGCACCGCCGAGCGCGTCGCGATCCAGAGCGGCTTCCCGGTCATCTCGGTCAGCCAGTCGATGCACATCATCAGCGACTACGTCGCCGGCCGCCGGTACACCCTCGAGCACCCGACGACCATCCTCGCCCGGGCCAACCAGGCCCTGGCGGCGCTGGAGCGGTACAAGCTGCGGCTCGACGAGGTGGCCAGCACCCTCTCGGCGCTGGAGATCGAGGACCTCGTCACGATCCGCGACGCGATGAGCGTCAGCCAGCGGCTGGAGATGGTCCGCCGGATCGCGGACGAGATCGAGGGCTTCGTCGTCGAGCTGGGCACCGACGGACGGCTGCTGGCACTCCAGCTCGACGAGATGCTGGCCGGCGTCGAGGAGGACCGCGGCCTCCTGGTCCGCGACTACCTGCCCGGCGGTGCCCGGCGCCCCCGCACGATCGAGCAGGTCCTCACCGACCTGCGCGCGCTGTCGGCCACCGAGCTGCTCGACCTCTCCGCGGTGTCCCGCTGCTACGGCCTGCCCACCTCGGCCGACGCGCTGGACTCGCCCGTGAGCCCCCGTGGCTACCGGCTGCTGGCCCGCGTGCCGCGGCTGCCCGCCGGCATCATCGAGCGCCTGGTCGACCACTTCGGGGGCCTGCAGAAGCTGCTCGCCGCCACCATCGAGGACCTCCTGGCCGTCGAGGGCGTCGGCGAGGCCCGGGCCCGGGGCATCCGGGAGGGCCTGTCCCGCCTGGCCGAGACCTCGATCCTCGACCGCTACAGCTGATCGGCCTCCTCCAGGGGCCTGGCCGCTTGCAGGGGCCTGGCCCCCTGCAGGGGCCCACCGCGAGCCTGCGAGCGGTGGGGGCAGGGGTCCTTCGTCAGACGACGGCGAACGGGGCGTCCGGGCTGACCTTGGTGTCCAGCCGCCCCCGGACGACGTACTGCCCCGGGGCCAGCGGCTCGCGGTCGGCGGTGCAGGACGGCTCGCTGATGAGCCCGCCCCAGACCAGCGGGAAGGCGACCGACTCCCCCGGGGCGAGGGTGCGGGTGTCGCTGCTCGCCTCCGGGAAGCAGTCGTTGCTGCCCCACAGCCGGGTGCCGGCGCCGTCGAGCAGGAGGATCTCCTGCAGGCCCTTGTCCAGGGTCCGCACGCACGGCACCGCCGAGACGTTCGTGACCACCAGCTCGAAGGTCGGCTTGCCGCCCACCGGCGCACTGCCGGGCGTCCGCACCTCCAGGCCGATCAGGTCGTCGCCGCACGGACCGCCCGGGACAGGGCCGGCCGGCTCGGGGGCGGGAGCGGCCGGCTCCGGGGTGACGGGCAGCGTCGGCGTCTGGACGCTGGCCAGCGACGGGACCACCTGCTCGAGCGCCGGCGGCTCGGCCGGTTCGGTCGGCTCGGCCGACGCCGCGGCCGCCGTCGAGCCCGCGGTGCTCCCGGTCGACGCGGCCACCACCAGCCAGGTGCCACCGCCCAGGACGGCCACGACCAGGGCCAGCACCAGGACGCGCCGCCGCCAGTAGACGCCCGCGGGCAGGGGGCCGACCGGGTGCAACACGCCGAGAACGGTAGTGCGCCGCGGACGGCCGACCTGCGGCGGCACGCCGTCCCCGGTGGACGGCACACTGGGTCCCCGTGAACAGCTCCGCCCGCCCAGCCCCGGCCCCGAGGGACGACGTCGGCGAGGTCCTCGTCGACTGGTTCACCACCGCCGCCCGCGACCTGCCGTGGCGCCGTCCGGAGGTGGACCCGTGGGCGGTGCTCGTCAGCGAGGTGATGCTGCAGCAGACCCCGGTGGCCCGCGTCGAGCCGGTGTGGCGGGCCTGGATGGACCGCTGGCCCACGCCGGCCGCGCTGGCGGCGGCCTCACCCGCCGAGGTCATCCGGGCGTGGGGCAAGCTCGGCTACCCGCGGCGGGCACTGCGGCTGCGCGAGGCCGCCGTCGCGCTCACCGAGCGGCACGGCGGTGCGGTGCCGGCCGACGTCGCGACCCTGGAGGCGCTGCCCGGCATCGGCACGTACACCGCCCGGGCCGTCGCGTGCTTCGGCCACGGGCAGCCGCAGCCGGTCGTCGACACCAACGTGCGGCGGGTGGTGGCGCGGCTGGTGCACGGCCGGGCCGAGGCGGGCACCGCGCGGGCCGCCGACCTGACCGACGTCGCCGCGCTGGCCCCGGCCGATCCGGCCCGGGCGGTGCGGTTCTCGGTGGCGGTCATGGAACTGGGCGCGCTGGTCTGCGTGGCCCGGACGCCGCGCTGCGCGGTCTGCCCGGTGCGGGAGGACTGCGCGTGGCGGCTGGCCGGCGCACCGGCGTCCGTCGGTGCGCCGCGCAGGGTGCAGAAGTTCGCCGGGACCGACCGGCAGGTGCGGGGGCGGCTGCTCGACGTCCTGCGGGCCGCTTCCGGCCCGGTGACGGCTCCCGAGCTGGACGACGCCTGGGACGACGCGGCCCAGCGGTCCCGGTGCCTGGACTCGCTGCTGGTCGACGGCCTGGTCGAGCAGACCCCCGACGGCCGGTTCCGCCTCCCCCACTGACCGCCTCGGCACGAGGCAGAGGAAGCAACACCCACGTCAGGGACCCCTCGACGCGGGTAGAGCTTCCTATGCCTCGTGAGCCTGTTCCTCGGGTGCCCCGGGCGGGTGCGGGCACGACGAAGGGGCCGCCCCCGCTCGCGATGAGCGGGGACGGCCCTTGTGCGGCCCCGTCCTCGGGACGGAGCCCTCGTTCAGTCGGCGGACGTCCCGGTCGCCGGCGGCTCCTCGTCGCCCACCGACAGCGCGACCGGCGGGGTGTCGGGGAGGTCGATCGGCTTGGTCTCGCCGCGGAAGGTGAACTTCTGCGCCGCGCCCTCCGCCTCGTCGACGTCCACCACGATGATCTGACCCGCGGTCAGCTCGCCGTAGAGGATCTTCTCCGACAGCGCGTCCTCGATCTCGCGCTGGATGGTGCGGCGCAGCGGCCGCGCACCCAGCACCGGGTCGAACCCGCGGGTGGCCAGCAGCTTCTTGGCCTCGGTGGTCACCTCGAGGGACATGTCCTTGTTCGCCAGCTGGCCCTCCACGCGGGCGAGCATGAGGTCGACGATCTGGATGATCTCGGCCTCGGTCAGCTGGTGGAACACCACGATGTCGTCGATGCGGTTGAGGAACTCAGGCCGGAAGTGCTGCTTGAGCTCGTCGTTCACCCGCGCCTTCATGCGCTCGTAGTTGGACTGGGTGTCGTTCCCGGCCTGGAAGCCGAGGCCGACCGCCTTGGAGATGTCCCGCGTCCCGAGGTTGGTCGTGAGGATCAGGATCGTGTTCTTGAAGTCCACGATCCGGCCCTGACCGTCGGTGAGCCGGCCGTCCTCGAGCACCTGCAGGAGCGTGTTGAACACGTCCGCGTGCGCCTTCTCGATCTCGTCGAAGAGGACCACCGAGAACGGCTTGCGCCGCACCTTCTCGGTCAGCTGGCCGCCCTCGTCGTAGCCGACGTAGCCGGGAGGGGCACCGACCAGCCGCGACACGGTGAACCGGTCGTGGAACTCGCCCATGTCGATCTGGATGAGCGCGTCGTCCTCACCGAAGAGGAAGCTCGCCAGCGCCTTCGCCAGCTCGGTCTTACCGACACCCGAGGGGCCGGCGAAGATGAACGAGCCACCGGGACGGCGCGGGTCCTTGAGACCCGCCCGCGTCCGCCGGATCGCCTGGCTGACGCTCTTGATGGCCTCTTCCTGGCCGATGATCCGCTTGTGGAGCTCGTCCTCCATGCGCAGGAGGCGGGTGGTCTCCTCCTCCGTCAGCTTGAAGACGGGGATGCCGGTCCAGTTGGCCAGCACCTCGGCGATCTGCTCGTCGTCGACCTCGGCGACGACGTCCATGTCGCCGGCCTTCCACTGCTTCTCGCGCTCGCTCTTCTCGGCGAGGAGGGTCTTCTCCTTGTCGCGCAGCGACGCGGCCTTCTCGAAGTCCTGCGCGTCGATCGCCGACTCCTTCTCGCGGCGGATGGCCGCGATCCGGTCGTCGAACTCGCGCAGGTCCGGCGGGGCGGTCATCCGCTTGATCCGCATGCGGGCGCCGGCCTCGTCGATCAGGTCGATCGCCTTGTCCGGCAGGAAGCGGTCGGAGATGTAGCGGTCGGCCAGCGTCGCGGCGGCCACGAGGGCGCCGTCGGTGATGCTGATCCGGTGGTGCGCCTCGTAGCGGTCGCGCAGGCCCTTGAGGATCTCGATCGTGTGGGTGAGCGTCGGCTCCCCCACCTGGATCGGCTGGAAGCGGCGCTCGAGCGCGGCGTCCTTCTCCAGGTGCTTGCGGTACTCGTCGAGCGTGGTGGCACCGATGGTCTGCAGCTCACCGCGGGCCAGCATCGGCTTGAGGATGCTGGCGGCGTCGATCGCGCCCTCGGCGGCACCCGCCCCGACGAGGGTGTGGATCTCGTCGATGAACAGGATGATGTCGCCGCGGGTGCGGATCTCCTTGAGGACCTTCTTCAGCCGCTCCTCGAAGTCACCGCGGTAGCGGGAACCGGCGACGAGCGCGCCGAGGTCCAGCGTGTAGAGCTGCTTGTCCTTCAGCGTCTCGGGGACCTCGCCCTTGACGATCGCCTGGGCCAGGCCCTCGACGACGGCGGTCTTGCCGACGCCGGGCTCGCCGATGAGGACGGGGTTGTTCTTGGTCCGCCGCGACAGGACCTGCATGACCCGCTCGATCTCCTTGGCCCGCCCGATGACCGGGTCGAGCTTGGAGTCGCGCGCGGCCTGGGTCAGGTTGCGGCCGAACTGGTCGAGCACCAGCGAGGTCGACGGCGTGCCCTCGGCGGGGCCGCCGGCGGCGGCCGGCTCCTTGCCCTGGTAGCCGGACAGCAGCTGGATGACCTGCTGGCGGACCCGGTTGAGGTCGGCGCCCAGCTTCACGAGGACCTGGGCGGCGACGCCCTCACCCTCGCGGATCAGGCCGAGCAGGATGTGCTCGGTGCCGATGTAGTTGTGGCCGAGCTGCAGCGCCTCGCGCAGCGACAGCTCGAGCACCTTCTTGGCCCGCGGGGTGAAGGGGATGTGCCCGGACGGGGCCTGCTGGCCCTGGCCGATGATCTCCTCCACCTGCTGCCGGACACCCTCCAGCGAGATGCCCAGGGACTCGAGAGCCTTGGCGGCGACACCCTCACCCTCGTGGATCAGGCCCAGGAGGATGTGCTCGGTGCCGATGTAGTTGTGGTTGAGCATCCGGGCCTCTTCCTGGGCCAGGACGACCACGCGGCGGGCTCGGTCGGTGAACCGTTCGAACATCTGCTGCTTCTCCTCTGACCGGCTGGTCCGGCACTGCCCTCCCCGTGGTGGAGAGGAGCACCCGACGTCCGTCGGCGCACGGGGCACCGGTCTTTCCACTGTAGTCGCGGACTCCGACCCTCCGTCGGCGCGAGACCGTGCGGTGGAGCAGGAGCTGCCCGGTCCAACCGATCGTGACCGAACGGTGTTCCGGCGCGGTTACGCCGTGAGCGGACGGAGTGGCGAGTGACTCGTGTGACCGGAGGTGCGCCCGCGCCGCCCCGTGGGACGACGACGGCCCGGCACCTCAGTGAGGTACCGGGCCGCCAGGCCCCGTCCGGGCGCTCACCCTGAGCCAGCGAAGGGGTGAGCCCCCGGACGGGGTCCTTCTTCAGTGCGCGGCCTCGTAGGCCTCGACGACGCTGGCCGGGATGCGCCCGCGGTCGCTCACCGCGTGACCGTTCTTCCGGGCCCAGTCGCGGATCGCGCCGGCCTGCTCGCGGTCCATCCGGCCACCACCGGTGGCGCGGGAGCGCCCGCCGCCGGAGGCCCGCCCGCCGCCGGCGCGGCCGACCTTCCGAGCCGCCTGCACGTAACGAGAGAATGCGTTCCGCATCTCCTCGGCGTTGTTCTCCGAGAGGTCGATCTCGTAGTTCGTACCGTCGAGCGAGAAACTCACCGTCTCGTCGGCCGGAACGTTCTCGTCGAGGTCGTCACTGAGGATCACCTGGACCTTGCGAGCCATTCCTGTTCCCACTCCTCACCGCGCCCCGGATTCCGGGGCGGTTAGTCAGTCACCGCAGAAGGCGAGTTCCTCTGCCACTCGCGACCATAGTGCATTCGGCGCGATTTTCGGAACACCGCACCTAATGGGGTGAAACGGGTCGGGTCGGTTCAGGAGGGAGAAAGCGGGCGGACGAGCGGGAAGAGGATGGTCTCGCGGATCCCCAATCCGGTGAGCGTCATCATGAGCCGGTCCATGCCCATGCCCATCCCGCCGGTCGGCGGCATTCCGTACTCGAGTGCCTCGAGGAAGTCCTCGTCGAAGGCCATGGCCTCGGGGTCACCGGCGGCGGCGAGCGCGGCCTGCGCGGTGAAGCGCTCCCGCTGCGCGACCGGGTCGACGAGTTCCGAGTAGGCCGTGGCGCGCTCGACGCCGGCGATGTACAGGTCCCACTTCTCGGCCAGCCCCGGCGTCGACCGGTGCGCCCGGGTCAGCGGCGAGGTGTCCAGCGGGTAGTCGATCACGAACGTGGGCGACTGGAGGGAGTCCTGGACCAGCGCCTCGAACAGCTCCTCGACCACCTTGCCGGCGATCCAGGCGGGGTCCACGCCGATCTCGTGCCGCCCGGCGATCTCCCGCAGCCGCTCGACGGGCGTCTCCGGCGTCACCTCCTCGCCGACGGCGTCCGACACCGCCGTGTAGAGCGGGATCTGCGGCCACTCCCCCGACAGGTCGATCTCGGTGCCGTCGTTGTGCCGGGCCACGTGGTCCCCGAACAGCGCCGCACAGCATTCCTGGGTGAGCTCGCGGGTGAGGGTCGCCATCACCTGGTAGTCGGCGTAGGCCTGATAGGTCTCCAGCATCGCGAACTCCGGCGAGTGGGTGCTGTCGGCGCCCTCGTTGCGGAAGTTGCGGTTGATCTCGAAGACCCGGTCCAGCCCGCCGACGATGCAGCGCTTGAGGAACAGCTCCGGGGCGATCCGCATGTACAGGTCGAGGTCGAAGGCGTTCATGTGCGTGCGGAACGGTCGCGCGGCGGCACCCCCGTGCACCGTCTGCAGCATCGGCGTCTCCACCTCGAGGAAGCCGCGGGAGGCCAGCCCGGTGCGCAGCGTCGACATGACGGCGGCCCGCTGGCGCACCGTGCGGCGGGCCTCGTCGCGGACGATGAGGTCGACGTACCGGCGGCGGACCCGGAGCTCCTCGCTCATCGGCTTGTGCGCGACCGGCAGCGGGCGCAGTGCCTTGGCGGTCAGCTGCCAGGAGTCGGCGAACACCGACAGCTCCCCGCGCCGCGACGTCCCGACCTCGCCGGTGACCAGCACGTGGTCGCCGAGGTCGACGTCGGACTTCCAGGCGGCGAGGGACTCCTCGCCCACCCGGTCGCGGGAGAGCATGACCTGCAGCTCGGCCTCCCCCTCGCGGAGGGTGGCGAAGCAGAGCTTGCCGGTGTTGCGGCTGAACAGCACCCGCCCGGTGACCCCCACCTGCACGCCGGTCATGGTGTCCGGGGGCAGGTCCGGGTGCTCGGCGCGGACGTCGGCCAGCGTGGCGGTGCGGGCGACGGTGACTGGGTAGGGGTCGACCCCCGCCGCGCGGAGCCGGTCGAGCTTGGCCCGCCGCACCCGGAGCTGTTCGGGGAGTTCGTCGACGTCGTCAGCCACGGGTGCCTCACTCACGGACACCGAGCCTACGGGGAGGCCGGACGGCGTCCCGCGGCCTGCTGCCGGTCGAAGGCCAGCCGCAGCCCGTGCACCGTGAGGTCCGGCTCGCGCTCCCCGATCGTCCGGCAGCTGTCGGCGACCAGCGGCGCCAGGCCCCCGGTGGCGACGACGACGGGCGCCGCCCCGAACTGGGCGACCAGCTCGGCGGCGATCCGCCCCACCAGCCCGTCGACCAGGCCGGCGAAGCCCAGCACCAGGCCGGACTGCAGCGCCGCGACGGTGTTCTTGCCGATCGCCTGCGTCGGCACGGTGAGCTCCACCGAGCGCAGCTGCGCCGCCCGGCTGGCCAGCGCCTCGAGGCTGACCTCCACGCCCGGGGCGAGCGCCCCGCCGAGGAACTGCCCGGCCGGGCCGACGGCGTCGACGTTGGTGGAGGTGCCGAAGTCCACGACCACGACCGGTCGCGCCCCACCGTCGGGCGCGCGGCCGAACAGCTCGTGCGCGGCCAGCGCGGTGACCACCCGGTCGGCGCCGACCTCGCGGGGGTTGTCCACGTGCAGCGGGACGCCGGTGCGCACGCCCGGTCCGATGAGCACGACCGGCACCTCGAGGGAGTCCAGCAGCTGGCGCAGCGCGGGCAGCAGCGCGGGGACCGTGGAGCAGGCACAGACCCCGGTGACGACGGTGTCCTGGAGCAGCCCGCGCCACAGCAGCCGCAGCTCGTCGGCGGTGGCCCGGGGGGAGGTGGTGACCCGCCAGCACCCCACGCGCCGGTCGCCGTCGAAGGTGGCGAGGACGGTCTGGCTGTTGCCGACGTCGACGGTGAGCAGCACGGTCAGGCCCGCAGGTCCAGCGCCAGGTCGAGGATGGGGGCGGAGTGGGTGAGCGCGCCGACCGACAGGTAGTCCACGCCGGTCTCGGCCACGGCGCGGGCGACCTCCAGCGTGAGCCCGCCGGTGGCCTCCAGCTCGGCGCGGCCGGCGACCAGCGCGACCACCTCGCGCAGCGCCGCCGGGGCCATGTTGTCGCAGAGCAGGAAGTCCGCGCCGGCCTCGACCGCCTCCACCGCCTGCTCCGGCACGTCCACCTCCACCTGTACCGCGACCCGCGGCGCCCGCTCGCGGACGGCTGCCACGGCGGCGGCCACCGAGCCGGCGGCGGCCACGTGGTTGTCCTTGACCATGGCCACGTCGTAGAGGCCCATCCGCTTGTTGGACCCACCGCCGCAGCGGACGGCGTACTTCTCCAGCGGCCGCAGCCCCGGCGTGGTCTTGCGGGTGTCCAGCACCACGGCTCGGGTCCCTGCGACCGCGTCGACCCACCGGCGGGTCAGCGTGGCGACGCCGCTGGCCCGGCTGGCGATGTTCAGGGCGCTGCGCTCGGCGGCGAGCAGGGCGCGCACCGGTCCCCGGACGGTCAGCAGCACGTCGCCGCGGGTGACCCGGTCGCCGTCGGAGGCGCCCGCGGTGAGCGTCGCGCCCGGGGCCAGCCGGGTGAACACCCGGGCGGCCACCGGCAGGCCGGCGACCACGCCGTCGGCGCGGGCGACCAGGTCCGCGGTGCCCATCTGGCCGGGCGGCACCGTGGCGGCGCTGGTCACGTCGTGGGCCACGGCGAGGTCGGGGGCGCCGGGCAGCGGCGCGCCGCCGGTGAGGTCCTCCGCGAGGGTGCGCTCGACCAGCTCCTCGACCCAGGCCTCGGTCAGCCCGGTGCCGGCGAGGTCCCGCGGGTCGGTCGCCGAGGTCACCACGGCTGCACCACCGGCGTGCTCACCGGGCGGCGGGTCGTCCGCAGCTGCCCGCCGTCGTCGAGCCGGACGTCGAGGTGCACGCGCCATGCCTCCTCGGTCTCCGGGTGGTCCTCCCGCCAGTGGCACCCGCGGGTCTCCTCGCGGGCAGTGGCCGCCACGGTGACCGCGCTGGCGACGGTGAGCAGGTCGGTGGCCTCCCAGCCGGCCACGCCCGGCGGGGCGTCGCCGAGCCCGGCCGCCAGCGCGGCCAGCGCCGCCGTCGCCTCGTCCAGCCCGGCGCCGCTGCGCAGCGCGCCGACGCGGGCGGACATCGTGTCGGTGACCTGCCGGCGACCGTCCGGGTCGAGCAGCCCCGACGCCGACGGCGGCACGGCTGCGCCCGCCAACGGCGGCGGCAGCGAGCCGGCCAGCTGCTCCCCGATGCGGGCGGCGAACACCAGGCCCTCCAGCAGCGAGTTCGACGCCAGCCGGTTGGCGCCGTGCACGCCGGTGCAGGCCGCCTCGCCGCAGGCGTACAGCCCGGGCACCGTCGTCCGGCCGGCGAGGTCGGTGACCAGACCGCCCGAGGCGTAGTGCGCGGCCGGGGTGACCGGGATGAGGTCGGTGACCGGGTCGATGCCCGCGGCTCGGCAGCTGGCGGTGATCGTCGGGAACCGCTCGACGAGGTGCGGGACCTCGCGGGCGTCGAGCCAGACGTGCCGGACGCCGTCGCGCAGCTGCACGCGGGTGATGGCCTTGGCCACGACGTCGCGCGGGGCCAGCTCGGCCAGCGGGTGCACGCCGAGCATGAACCGCTCCCCCGCGCCGTCGCGCAGCACCGCGCCCTCGCCCCGCAGCGCCTCGCTCACCAGCGGCTGCTGGCCGCGGACGTCGGGGCCCAGGTACAGCGAGGTGGGGTGGAACTGGACGAACTCGAGGTCGGTGGCGACCGCGCCGGCGCGCAGGCCCAGCGCCACGCCGTCCCCCGTGGAGACCTCGGGGTTGGTGGTGGCCGCGAAGACCTGGCCCATCCCGCCGGTGGCCAGGACGACGGCGCGGGCGCGCACCGCACCGACGCCGTCCGCGCTGCCCTCGCCGAGCACGTGCAGGGTGACGCCGGCGGCCCGGCCCGCGGCGTCGGTCAGCAGGTCCAGCACCATCGCGTGCTCGACGAGGGTCACCTCCGGGTCGGCCCGGACGGCGTCCTGCAGCGCCCGCTGCACCTCGAAGCCGGTGGCGTCGCCGCCGGCGTGCACGATCCGGTCGGCCGAGTGCCCGCCCTCGCGGGTGAGCAGCAGCCGGCCGGAGGGGTCGCGGTCGAAGGCGGCTCCCCAGTCCATCAGCTGGCGCAGCCGCCCGGGGCCCTCGTGGACCAGCACGGAGACCGCGTCCGGCTCGCACAGCCCGACCCCTGCGACCTCGGTGTCCCGGGCGTGCGCCTCGGGGGTGTCCGCGGGGTCGAGGACGGCGGCGATCCCGCCCTGCGCCCAGCGGGTCGACCCGGCGTCCACCCGGACCTTGGTGACGACGGCGACCGACAGCCCGGCCGCCCGGGCGTGCAGCGCGACGCACAGGCCGGCGACGCCGGAGCCGACGACGCAGACGTCGGCGGAGAGCTCCCAGCCGGGTGAGGGCGCCGCCAGGCGCAGTGGGAGCCCGGTCGTGCGGTCGGCCGCCAGCGTGGTCACCGGGCGATCGTGTCGCCCCGGACCTGGCCCTGGACACCCGGGGACGGCGCGGCCGGGTCGCCGCCGAGCTCGACGATCCGGTTGGCGCCGTCGACGTGCACGACCTTCGGGATGTAGCTCTTGGCCTCGGTCTCGTCCATGACCCCGTAGCTGATCATGATGACGAGGTCGCCGGGGTGCACCAGGTGCGCGGCGGCCCCGTTGATGCCGATCACGCCGGTGCCCCGCTCGCCGGGGATGACGTAGGTCTCCAGCCGGGCGCCGTTGGTGACGTCGACGATCGCGACCTGCTCACCGGGCAGCAGGTCGGCGGCGTCGAGGAGGTCCTCGTCGATGGTCACCGAGCCCACGTAGTGCAGATCGGCCTGGGTGACCGTCGCGCGGTGGATCTTGGACTTGAGCATCGTGCGCATCATCGGTCTGCTCCCAGCAGGACGGGGACGTTGTCCAGGAGTCGGGTGCTGCCGGCGCGGGCCGCGACCAGCAGGCGGGCCGGACCGGCGGCGGGCACCGGGCCGAGGTCGGGGTCGGTGAGCTCGAGGTAGTCGGGGACCAGCTCGGGGGCGGTGTCCAGCACGGCGCGGGCGGCCGCGAGGACGGCGTCGGCGCCCCGCGGCCCGGCCGCCGCACCCGCGCGCAGCGCTCGCGACAACGCGGCGGCGGTGGCCCGCTGTTCCGGGTCGAGGTAGCGGTTCCGCGAGGAGAGCGCCAGGCCGTCGTCCTCCCGGACGGTGGGCACGCCGACGACCTCGACCCCGAGAGCCAGCTCGCGGGCCATCGCCCGGATGAGGGTCAGCTGCTGGTAGTCCTTCTCGCCGAAGAGGGCCAGGTCGGGGCGGACCAGGCCGAACAGCTTGGCGACGACGGTCAGCACGCCGGCGAAGTGCCCGGGGCGGACGGTGCCCTCCAGCACGTCGCCCAGCGGGCCGGGTGCGACCGTCACGCCGGCCGCGCCGGGCGGGTACACCTCGTCGACCCCCGGGTGGAAGACGACGTCGGCGCCCTCCTCGGCGAGTGCGGCGAGATCGGCGTCCCAGGTGCGGGGGTAGCGGTCGAAGTCCTCGCCCGGTCCGAACTGGGTCGGGTTGACGAAGACCGAGACGACGACGCTGCCGGCCCGCTGCCGGGCGGCGCGGACCAGCGTGCGGTGGCCCTCGTGCAGCGCGCCCATGGTCGGCACGAGCGCCACGGGGCCGGGCAGCCCCGCCCGCAGCCGGACCAGCTCGGCGGCGGACTCGGCGACGGTGGGGCTGCCCGGCAGCGTCCGGGTGGGGGATCCCACGGTCACCGCGATCCCGCCGGGTCGGCGTCGCGCGCGGCCTGCAGCAGCTCGACCAGGGGGGCGCCCTCGTGCCGCTTGAGCCGCCCCGACGCCAGCGCGCGCTCGGAGGTGCGCTGGGCCATCGCGACGTAGGCGCCCACCGACTGCGGCGCCCGCTCGGTGAGCACCTCCAGGTGGCTGCGCACGGTGCCGACGTCCCCGCGACTGACCGGGCCGGTGAGCCCGCGGTCGCCGCGGCGCAGCCCGTTGTCCAGGGCGGCGGTGAGCAGCGGTCCGAGGACCTGGGCGGGGTCGGAGACGCCGGCCGTCCGCAGCAGGTCGGCGGCCTCGGCGACCAGCGTGACCAGGTGGTTGGCGCCGGTCACCAGCGCCGCGTGGTACAGCCGCCGGTCGGACTCGGCCACGAAGAACGGCTCGCCGCCCATCTCCAGCACCAGCGTCTCGGCGACCGGCCGGTGCTCCGGGGCGCTGGTGACGCCGAACGGGGCGCCGGCCAGGCGGTCGACGTCCTCGGGGGCACCGGTGAAGGTCATCGCCGGGTGCAGGGCCAGGGGCAGCACGCCGGCCCGCGCGGCGGGCTCGAGGACGGCCAGGCCGTGCGCCCCAGAGGTGTGGAAGGCCAGCTGGCCGGCCCGCCAGCCGCCGGTCTCGGCGAGGCCGGCGACCAGGCCGGCGAGGGTGTCGTCGGGGACCGCGAGGACCACGAGGTCGGCGGCCGCGACCACCTCGTCGGTGTGGAGCAGCGGCACGCCGGGCAGCAGGCGGGCGGCGCGCTCGGCGGAGGCGGCGGAGAGGCCGGCGGCGGCGACCACGTCGTGGCCGGCGGCGGTGAGGGCGGCGCCCAGGACGGCGCCGACACGTCCGGCGCCGACGACGCCGACGCGGAGACGGGCGGGAGCGGAGTCCGCCGGGCGGAGGCCGGCAGCGCGGGGCGTCCTGCGGACAGCAGGCATCGGTGCACCTCTCGTTCCAGTCCCTCGCGGGTACCGGACTGTCAGGTCCCGGCCCCTCCCTCGGAGGCCGGCGGGTCGTGCCGGTGGTGCGGGTCGTGCTGTGGCGCCGGCGCCGCTGCGACCAGTTGTGTCACGCGGGTGAAGCGCCGAAGGCGAGTGTGTGACCGGCCGGCGGCCGGTGCAACGGCTGGGACCTGTGGGGTGCGTCACCGCGGGCCGCCCCTACGGTGTGCGGCGGCACCGGACGACAGCAGGAGGAGACGCGTGGGCAGCCTCGAGGGACGCACCGCACTGGTCACCGGCGCCAGCCGGGGCATCGGACTGGCGATCGCGAAGAGCCTGGTGGACCGCGGGGCGCGCGTCGTCGTGACCGCCCGCAAGGCCGAGGCGCTGGCCGAGGCGGTGACCGCACTGGGCGGCCCCGAGGTGGCCGTCGCGGTGGCGGGCAACGCCGGTGACGCCGAGCACCGGGCCGAGGCGGTGCGCACCGCCGTCGACACGTTCGGCAGCCTGGACATGCTGGTCGGCAACGTCGGGATCAACCCGCTCTACGGTCCGATGGTGGAGCTGCCGCTGGACGGGTTCCGCAAGATCCTCGACACCAACGTGGTCTCCACCCTCGGGCTGGTCCAGGAGGCCTGGCGGGCGTGGATGGCCGAGCACGGGGGCTCGGTGCTCGTCGTGGCGTCGGTGGCCGGGCTCAAGGCCTCGCCGATGATCGGCGCCTACGGGGTGAGCAAGGCCGCCCTGATCAACCTGGTCACCCAGCTCGCCGTGGAGCTCGGCCCGAAGGTGCGGGTCAACGCCGTCGCCCCGGCGGTGGTCAAGACCCGCTTCGCCACGGCGCTGTACGAGGGCCGCGAGGCGGAGGTGTCCGCGCAGTACCCGGTGGGCCGGCTCGGGGTGCCCGAGGACGTCGGCGAGGCGGCGGCCTACCTGCTCGGGGACACCGCCGGCTGGGTGACCGGCCAGACGCTCGTGCTCGACGGCGGCTCGCTGTCCCGCGGTCCGGCCTGAAGCAGGTCAGCCGTTCCGGCCGAGGACCCGCGACAGGACGTCGTCGGACTCGTCGTCGTCCCGGTAGCGGCGCCGCCGCCGACCTCCGGACGACGGGCTGACCCCGCCCTCGGCGAGGATCTCCGCCAGTCGCGAGGAGCCCTCCCCGGGCTCGGCCACGGGCGAGGGGGCCGGCTCCGCGAGCGCCGACCACGAGGGCACGGGCGGGCGCTCGCGCTGGGCGACCGGGCGCTGCTCGGTGGGCTGGTCCACCGGGGCCGCCCGGAACGGGTCGTCGGTGTGGCGACGGCGCGGCTCCAGCGTCACCTCCGGGGCCGCGGGCGCCTCCGGCTCCACCAGGGAGCGCTGGGCCAGCCAGTCCCGCGGCGGCGGCGGCGTCGCGGCGTAGGCGGGCTCGGGCCGGGGCTCCTCGGCGGGGAGCGCCGTGAACTGCCGCGTCCCCCCGGTGAGGTCGTCGAGGGACACGGCCGGCGCGGCGGCGGTCAGCTCGGCCGACGGCTCGCCCCAGCTGACCGCCTCGATGGTGCGGGTGGCCGGGGACTCCGCCGTCGACGGGCCGGTGCGGGTCGACTGGGTGCGCAGCATGATCCGCTCGATCAGCATCTCGCCGGAGAGCTGCTCGGTCAGCTCGGCGCGCAGCCGGCCGACGTCGGCGCGCAGCTCGGCCAGCTGGGCGAGGTCGCCGCGCAGTTCCTGGAGCTGGGCCAGGCCGGCCCGCAGCTCGGCGAGCCCGGCGAGGTCGCGCCGGAGCGCGGGGACCTCCGCGAGCTCCCCGCGCAACTCGGCGACCTCGGCGAGCCGGCCGCGCAGTCCGGCGACGTCGGCGACGTCGCGGCGCAGGTCGGCGACCTGCCCGAGCTCGCCGCGGAGGGCCGCCAACTCGGCCCGCATCGCCCGCTCGGCCTCCCGGCGCGCGTCGTTCTCCCGCCGCTGCTCGGTCTCCCGGCGGGCCGCGGCCTCGCGCTCGCGCTCGGCGGCGGCCCGCTCGCGCTCGGCGGCTCGCTCGGCGGCGGCCGTCCGGGTGGCCGCCCGGTCGTCGGCGACCCGGCCGACGTCGTCCCGGTCGGCGCCGTTCCCCGGCCCGCGGCGGCTCGCGGCCAGCGCGGCCAGCACGAACGCCCAGGCCGCGCCCACCACGGCCAGCCGAAGGACCTGCGGGTCGTCGGTGACGAACACGACCACCGTGGCACCGACGGCCAGCAGGAACCCGACGACCAGCCCGACGGTGCGCAGGACCGACGAGCCGGCGGACCCGTGGCCGGCCATCGCGTCGTCCCGGTCCCTCGGCATGGAGTCCAGGGTAACGGTGGGAGACCTCCCGATCACGTCGTGAAACGGGAGTCGCCCGGCACGTCGCGACTTGGGACGGCCCCCTGCAGGGTCCCGCCGCGAGCTTGCGAGCGGTGGGGGGCAGGGGGTCCTCCTACTGTGCCAGGGCCCCGTCGGAGCTGAAGACCAGTCCGATGGAGACCTCGCCCTGCTGCAGCGCCGCCTTGGTCAGCGGGCCACCGGCGTCCAGCGCGCTGAACTCGGCGAACTGCAGGCCGTAGGTCTCCTCGAGGCCCGACTGGCAGAACGGCCGGTCCGGGCACTCGGCGGGGCCGCCGAGGACCAGCGAGCCGTCGCCGCAGGCGTCGGCCAGCTCCGACAGCGTGCTGACCCCCAGCTCGTCGGCGAGGGCCTGGGTGACGGCGAAGGCGTTCTGGTCGGCGGCCTCCGACGGCTGCCCGAACACCAGCCCGACCTGCTCGGCCAGCGGCTGCAGCGCGCTCACCGTCGCCTGCACGTCGCCGCTGGCCACGGGCTCGGCGTCGGGGCCGTTGACCTGGCGGTTGAGGAACTCCGTCGCCGTCGACAGGTACTCGGGGAAGACCTGGATGTCCGAGCCGGAGATGAGCGCGGGGAGGTAGAGCTCCCGGTTGCCGACCTCGCGCACGGAGGCGTCGAAGCCCGCGGCCGTGAGGACGCCGGCGTAGACGTTGGCCAGGACCGTCGACTCGGTGAAGTTGGCCCCGCCGACGGCGACGGTGCCGCTGCCCTGCTCGAGCCCCTCGGTCACGCCGCTCTCCTCGACCCAGCCGGCGGCGACGTCCTCGGCGGTCTGCCGGTCCACGTCGACGGCGGCGTTGAGCTCGATGAGGTCCTCGGTCGTGAGCGCCGCCGAGACCGCGTCGAGGGCCGCCACGAGCGCCGGGTTGGCCTGCGCGGTCGCGACGTTCACCGCGGGGACGACGTTGTCGGCGTTCTGCAGCTGCTGGTCGTCCTCGAGGACGACCAACTGGTCGCCGGCGACCGGGGCGCAGGCGTCGCCGGAGGCGCTGGCGGCCCCCTCGCCGCTGCCGCCCCCGCCGTTGCCCGAGGAGCCGGACTCGCCGCAGGCGGTCGCGGTGAGCAGCACCGCCGCCAGGGCGAGGGGAGGGAGGATCCGGATACGGCTGCGCATGTCGCCCGCCTTCTGTGTCCCGTGCGGCCGGCCGGCCGCGACGCGTGTCTGGCGGGAGGGACCCCGCGCGGGACATGCAACCCCGCGGCCGCGCCCGGGGCCACGCCCGGGGCACAGCTGTTGCCCGGTTGTTACGGACGGCCCCCTGCGGGGTCCCGCCGCGAGCCTGCGAGCAGGGGTCCTTCCTCAGAGCGGGACGCCGGACGCGGTCGGCTCCGGCTGCCCGGCCGGCCCCCGGCGGACGACGAGCAGCGGGAGCCGGCGCGGGCCCGGCGTCACCGCCCAGGACACGACCACCAGCACCAGCTCGGTGAGCAGCGCGAGCAGGGCCACGAGCAGCGCGCCGGCGAGGATCTGGCCGAGGTCCTGCTGGCCGTACCCGAGGTTGATGATCTGGCCCAGGCCGCCGCCGCCGACCAGCGCCGCGAGGGTCGCCGTCGCGACCACCTGCACCGCCGACGTCCGGACGCCGGTCATGACCAGCGGCAGGGCCAGCGGGAACTCGACCCGGCCGAGCATCTGGCGGCCGCTCATGCCCATCGCGCGGGCGGCCTCACGCACGTCGCGGTCGACCTCGCGGAAGCCGACGAAGGTGTTGGTGAGCATCGGCGGGACGGCGAAGACGGCGAGGGCGACGGCGGTCGCGGTGTCGCCGAAGCCGATCGGCGTCACGGCGAAGACGGTGAGCAGCGCCAGGGTCGGCACCGCGCGGCTGACGTTGGAGAGGACGACGATCGCGCCGGCGCCGCGGCCGGTGCGGCCCAGGAGCACCCCGGCCGGGATGGCGACGACGGCGGCGGCCAGCACCGCGGCGGCCGAGACGGCGAGGTGCGCGGCCAGCAGGTCGAGGATGCCGCCCCGCCGGGTCCAGTTCAGCGGGTCGTTGAGGTAGACGAGGGCGTCGCCGAACGCGCTCACGCCCGCGCCGCCCTCGTCCACGGCGTCAGCAGCCGCTCGACCCCGGCGAGCAGCACGTCGGCGATCAGCGCCAGCAGCACGCACCCGACGGCGCCGGTGACGATCTCGGCGCGGTAGAAGTTCGCGTTGAACCCGCCCACGATCAGTTGCCCCAGCCCCCCGTTGCCGGTGATCACCCCCACGGTGACCAGGGCGACGGTGGAGACGGTGGCGATCCGCAGCCCGGCCATGAAGGCCGGCAGGGCCAGCGGCAGGTCCACCCGCAGGAACAGCCGCGCGGACCCGTACCCCATGCCGCGGGCCGCCTCGCGGACGTCGGCGGGTACCGACGCCAGCCCGGCGAGGAAGTTCCGCACCAGGATGACCAGCGTGTAGAGCGTCAGCCCGAGGAGCACCGTGGTGGCCGACAGCGGCCCGGTGACCGGCGCGAGTAACGAGAACATCGCCAGCGACGGGATCGTGTAGACCACCGACGACAGGCCCAGCACCGGCCCCGACAGCAGCCGCGTGCGCCGGGCGAGCAGCGCCAGCGGCAGCGCGATCAGCGCCCCGAGCAGCACCGCGCCCACGGTGAGCCTGACGTGCTGGCCCAGGTGGCCCACAATGGTGTCCCAGTTGTCGGTCACGTACGACGGGTCGAACCAGGGGTTCGGCGCCTCGTCCGCCGCGAGCACGTCGCGGTCGCTCGCCGCGCTCAGCGCACCCAGGGAGGCCACGTCGTGGACGCTACTGCCGCTCGCCCCGCACCGATCACGAGGCACCCGGCGGGGGCGGACGGGGAGGGCGCCGCCCGGGAGATCCGCCTGGAGGGGGTCAGCAAGGTCTACCCGGACGGGACGGTCGGGGTCGCCGAGCTGGACCTCACCTTCGCGGCCGGCGAGCTGACGGTGCTGGTCGGGCCCTCCGGCTGCGGCAAGACGACGACGATGAAGATGATCAACCGGATCATCGAGCCCTCGACCGGACGCATCCTGATCGGCGGGGAGGACGTCACCCGCGTCGACGCCGACCAGCTGCGCCGCCGGATCGGCTACGTCATCCAGAGCGTGGGGCTGTTCCCCCACCAGACGGTGCGCACCAACGTCGGCACCGTGCCCCGCCTGCTCGGCTGGGACAAGCGGCGCACCCGCGACCGCGTCGACGAGCTGCTGTCGACGGTCGGCCTCGATCCCGCCGTCCACGGGGACCGGTACCCCGCCCAGCTCTCCGGCGGGCAGCGGCAGCGGGCCGGGGTGGCGCGGGCGCTGGCCGCCGACCCCGCCGTCCTCCTGATGGACGAGCCGTTCTCCGCCGTCGACCCGGTGGTGCGCGAGCGGCTGCAGGCGGAGTTCCTGCGGCTGCAGGAGACGGTGCGCAAGACGATCGTCTTCGTCACCCACGACATCGAGGAGGCGGTGCGGCTCGGCGACCGCATCGCGGTGATGAGCGCCGGTGGCCGGGTGGAGCAGTTCGCGCCTCCCGCCGAGCTGCTGGGCCGGCCGGCCAACGACGTGGTGGCCGACTTCGTCGGCGCCGACCGCGGGCTCAAGCGGCTGGCGGTGACCGCCGTCGAGCCGGCCGACCTCGAGCAGCCGCCGGTGCTGGGCGTCTCCGACCGGCTGGCCGACGCCGGAGCCCTGCTGGACCGCTGCGGTGCCGACTGGGGAGTCGTGCTCGACGGGTCCGGCCGGCCGGCCGGGTGGCTGCCGGCCGCGCGGGCCGCGGGCGGCGGGACGGTGGCCTCGGCGGCCACCGCCGGCGGGGACACGGTGCCGGTGGGCGCGACGCTGAAGACGGCCCTCGCGACGATGCTGCGCTCCGACGCCGGCTGGGTCGCGGTGGTGGACGGCGAGCGCTACCTCGGCGTCCTCACCCCCGACGGCGTGCACGCCGCGCTGCGCCGCTCGATCGGCCGCTGACGAGGGCCGACGTGGCCACGTCGGCCCTGCTCAGCCGCGGGCGGCAGCGGGCGGTTCGTCGTCCGGGCCGGCCGGCGGGACCCGGCAGACCGACTCCAGCCACAGGGCGGCCACCACCAGCGCGGCCGCGCAGCCGACGCCGACGACGGCGGTGACCGTGTCGCCACCGGCTGCCTGCAGCCGCCCGACCGACGGCGCGACGTACGCCAGGACACCGAGCCAGATGCCCACGAAGACCGCCCCGACGTAGGCGCTGGCCTGGGCCAGCACGGCCAGCCGGGCGACCAGCATCGGCTCGACCGGGCGCACCGGGGCCGTGCCGCGCTCGGCCGGCGGACGGCGGTCCCGCTGGGCGGCCAGCCGGGCGCGCAGCGTGCGGGCACCCAGCAGCTCGGCGACGGCCAGCACGCCCAGCGGCACCGGCAGCCACCAGCGCAGCGCGGGGAGGGAGCCGTAGGTCGCGCGCACCACCAGCCAGGCCGCCACCGCCACCCCGGCGGCCAGGACGGCGAGGTCGCGCCTGCTCACCGGTCTCACTGCAGGTGCTCCCAGCGGACGACGGCGTCGACGTCCCCGGGCGGAAGCGCGGCGACCAGGTCGGCGACCCGGCCCCGTCCGGGCAGCGCCGCGGTCGGGTCGAGACTCAGCCACGGCACGAGGACGAACGCCCGCTCGTGGGCCCGCGGGTGCGGCAGCGTCAGGACCGGGTCGTCGGAGAGCACCGGCTGCCCGTCCTCCCCCGTGACCGCGACGACGTCGACGTCCAGCGTGCGCGCCCCCCACCGGACCTCGCGGGTCCGCCCGGCGGCCTGCTCCAGCTCGTGCGCGCGGGCCAGCCACCCCGCGGCGTCGACCGGGCCGCGCACGATGACGACGGCGTTGAGGTACGGCCTCTGCTCGACCGGGCCCCACGGCGGGGTCTCGTAGAGCGTCGAGCGGGCCACGAGCACGCCGTCGTCCCCCAGCGCGGTGATCGCCCCGCGGAGGGCGCCGGCGCGGTCGCCCAGGTTGGCGCCCAGCGAGAGGACCGCACGCGTCATGTGCGCTGCCGCCGGATGGCCACGGTGACGTCGTCGAAGGGCACCCCGAGGTCGGCCTCGGGCTTGTGCACGGTGATCTCGACGGCGTCGACCAGCGGGTCGGCCAGACAGGTGTCGGCCAGCCGCTGGGCGAGGGTCTCCAGCAGGTCGACCGGCTCGCCGGTCAGGACGGCGTGCAGCCGCTTCGCCAGCTCGGCGTAGTTCACCGTCTTCGCCAGGTCGTCGCCGACGGCAGCAGGTGCGGTGTCCAGCTCCAGGACCGCGTCGACGCGGAAGGTCTGGCCCTTCTCCCGCTCGACGGCGTAGACGCCGTGGTGGGCGTGCGCGGTGAGCCCGCGGACGGCGATGCGGTCGGGACGGGAACTAGGCACGGCGGTTCCTCTCCCGCCGCGCGGTCTGGACGGCGGCGACGGTGCGGACGGCGTCGACCGAGGCGGCCGCATCGTGCACCCGCACGCCCCAGGCTCCGGTCTCGGCGGCGAGCACGGTCGTGGCCAGGGTGGCGGCGTCGCGCTGCTCGGCGGGGCGCACCGCGCCGTCGGCGTCGGCCAGCAGCCGGCCGAGGAAGGTCTTGCGGGAGGCGCCGACGAGCACCGGCAGGCCGAGGTCGACCAGCCGGTCCAGCCCGGCCAGCAGCGCCCAGTTGTGCTCGGCGCGCTTGGCGAACCCGAGGCCGGGGTCCAGGACGAGCTGCTCGGGGGCCACCCCGGCGGCGACGACGTCCTCCACCCGGGCGGTCAGCTCGGCGCGGACCTCGGTGACCACGTCGCCGTAGCGGGCGGCGGCGTACATCTCGCGGCTGTGGCCGCGCCAGTGCATCAGCACCCACGGCACGCCGGCGTCGGCGACCAGCTTGGCCATGCCGTCGTCGGCCAGCCCGCCGCTGACGTCGTTGACCAGCACCGCACCGGCGGCGATCGCGGCCTCGGCGACCTCGGCGCGGGTGGTGTCGACGCTGACCCGGACGCCCGCCGCGGCCAGCTCGGCGACCACCGGCACCACGCGGCGGCACTCCTCGTCGGCGTCGACGCGGTCCGCGCCCGGCCGGGTGGACTCGCCGCCGACGTCCACGTAGTCGGCACCGGCGGCGTGCATCGCCAGGCCGTGCGCCACCGCCGAGGCCGCGTCGGCGAAGCAGCCGCCGTCGGAGAAGGAGTCGGGCGTGACGTTGAGGACGCCCATCACGACGCAGCGTCCGGGGGTGGGCAGGCGGGTGGTCACCGGCCCAGCACGAGGCTCATCGCCTCGCTGCGCGTCGCCGGGTTGTCCCGGAAGATGCCCCGCACCGCGGAGGTCACGGTCGTCGAGCCCGGCTTGCGGATGCCCCGCATGGCCATGCACAGGTGCTCGGCCTCGATGACCACCAGCGCGCCGCGCGGCTTCAGGACGTCGGCCAGCGCGTCGGCGATCTGACTGGTCATCCGCTCCTGCACCTGCGGACGGCGGGCGTAGACCTCGACCAGCCGGGCCAGCTTCGACAGCCCGGTCACCTTGCCGTCGTCGCCGGGGATGTAGCCGATGTGCGCGACCCCGTGGAAGGGCACCAGGTGGTGCTCGCAGGTGGAGTACATCGGGATGTCCTTGACCAGGACCATCTCGTCGTGGTCCTCGTCGAAGGTCGTGGCGAGGATGTCCGCCGGGTCCTGCCAGAGGCCGGCGAAGGTCTCGGCGTAGGCGCGGGCCACCCGGCGCGGGGTGTCCTGGAGGCCGGGGCGGTCCGGGTCCTCGCCCACCGCGATGAGCAGCTCCCGGACCGCTGCGGCGGCCCGCTCCTGGTCGACCCCGGCGTGCCGGGCCGACAGCAGCACGTCGTCCGGCTCGGCCGGCACCTCGCTCACCGCTGCACCGGCGCGCCGACGTCCCCCACCGCGGTGGAACCGCCCTTGAGCAGGCCGTTGCCGTTCTGCGCCGCGCGCTCGGCGGGCGTGAGCACCGGCGGCTGGTCGGACGGCGTCCGCTTGCCGAAGCCGTTGTAGGGCGCCAGGGAGGGCCGCTTGGTGACCGGCTCGCAGATGCGGGCCATGTCCTCCTTGGAGAGGGTCTCCTTCTCCATCAGCTCGAGCACCAGCTGGTCCAGCACGGCGCGGTACTCGACCAGGATCTCCCACGCCTCGTCGTGCGCGGCCTCGATGAGCGCCCGGATCTCGGCGTCGATGTCGGCGGCGACGGCGTCGGAGTAGTCCGGCCTGGTGTGCATGTCCCGGCCCAGGAAGGGCTCGGCGTCGTTGCTGCCGTACTTCACCGCGCCGAGCTTGGCGCTCATGCCGTACTGGGTGACCATCGCCCGGGCCAGCGTGGTGGCCTTCTCGATGTCGTTGCCGGCACCGGTGGTCGGCTCGTGGAAGACCAGCTCCTCGGCGGCCCGCCCGCCCAGGGCGTAGGCGAGGGTGTCGATCATCTCCGACCGGGTCTGGGTGTACTTGTCCTCGGTCGGCAGCACCAGCGTGTGCCCGAGCGAGCGGCCGCGCGGCAGGATCGTCACCTTGTGGACCGGGTCCAGGTTGGGCAGCGCGTGCGCCACGAGCGCGTGGCCGCCCTCGTGGTAGGCGGTGACCTTCTTCTCCTTCTCGCTCATCGCCCGGGTCTTGCGCTCGGGACCGGCGATGACGCGGTCGATCGCCTCCTCCAGGGTGGCGTCGGTGATCATCGTGCCGTTGTTGCGGGCGGTGAGCAGCGCGCCCTCGTTGAGCACGTTGGCGAGGTCGGCGCCGGTGAAGCCCGGCGTCCGGCGGGCGAGGGTCTCGAGGTCGACGTCGGGCGCGAGCGGCTTGCCCTTGGCGTGGACGGCGAGGATCGCCTTGCGCCCGAGGAGGTCGGGCCGGTCGACGGCGATCTGCCGGTCGAAGCGGCCCGGGCGCAGCAGCGCGGGGTCGAGGATGTCCGGCCGGTTGGTGGCGGCGATCATGATGACGCCGCCCTTGACGTCGAAGCCGTCCATCTCGACGAGCATCTGGTTGAGGGTCTGCTCGCGCTCGTCGTGCCCGCCGCCCATGCCGGCGCCGCGGTGCCGCCCGACGGCGTCGATCTCGTCGACGAAGATGATCGCCGGGGCGTTCTGCTTGGCCTGCTCGAACAGGTCGCGGACCCGGCTGGCGCCGACACCGACGAACATCTCGACGAAGTCCGAGCCGGAGATCGAGAAGAACGGCACCCCGGCCTCGCCGGCGACCGCGCGGGCCAGCAGGGTCTTGCCGGTGCCGGGCGGGCCGAACAGCAGCACGCCCTTGGGGATCTTGGCGCCGACGGCCTGGAACTTGACCGGATTGGCCAGGAAGTCCTTGATCTCGTGCAGTTCCTCGATCGCCTCGTCGGCGCCGGCGACGTCGGCGAACGTCGTCTTCGGGGTGTCCTTGCTGACCACCTTGGCCTTGGACTTGCCGAAGGCCATGACGCCGCGGCCGCCGCCCTGCATGGAGTTGAACAGCCAGAACAGCAGCAGCAGGAGGATCACGAACGGCAGGAAGCTGATCAGGATGCTGACCAGGACGCTGTCCTGCGTGACGTTGGTGTCGAAGTCGACGCCGTCACCGCTGTCGAGACCCGACACGAGGTCGAAGACGTCGTCGGAGGCGCCGAGCGGGTAGGACGCGGTGACCTTGTCGCTGCCCGCGACCGGGTTGCGCAGGTCGAGGTCGAGCGTCTGTTCCTTGTCGTTGATCGTGACCTGGTCGACGTTGCCGCTGGTGATCTGCTCCAGGGCCGTCGCGGTGCTGACCTCCTGGTAGCCACCGTTGCCACGGAACAGCGAGGAGAACGCCAACGCCAGGAGGACGACGAGGACGACCCAGAACCACACGGAGCGGAAGATCTTCTTGCGTTCCATACACCGATGCCGGGCGGCCGGAGTTCCGGCCTGGCCCGTCGACCCTCCTGATCGTCCGGGGGACGCGCCGCGCGACCCGGGCGGGCACCCCGGCGCTCGGGCAGCGTCGTTGCGATCGACGGTACACCGGGCAGCCTGCACGACAGCTGTGCAACGACCGGGTCTCACCTGACAACACCCGGGCGGGTGGACCGCCCCCGCCCGGGTCAGCCGGCGTCAGGCATAGACCTCCCGGCGCAGCGTCGCGATGTAGGGCAGGTCGCGATAGCGCTCGGCGTAGTCCAGGCCGTAACCGACGACGAACTCGTTGGGGATGTCGAAGCCGATGTAGCGGACCGGCACGTCGACCTTCACCGCGTCGGGCTTGCGCAGCAGCGCGCACACCTCGAGGGACGCCGGGCGCCGGCTGCCGAGGTTCTTGAGCAGCCAGGACAGCGTCAGCCCCGAGTCGATGATGTCCTCGAGCACGAGCACGTGCAGGTCGCTGATGTCGCGGTCGAGGTCCTTGAGGATGCGGACGACGCCGGAGGAGCTGGTCGACGACCCGTACGAGGAGACCGCCATGAACTCCATCTGGGTGGGAAGCCGCAGCGCCCGGGCGAAGTCGCTCATGAACAGCACCGCGCCCTTGAGGACGCCGACCAGGAGCACCTCGCGGCCCTCGTAGTCCGCCTCGACCTGGCGGGCCAGCTCGGCGATCTTGGCCTCGATCTGCTCCTCGCCGATCAGCACGTGGTCGATGTCGGGGCCGTAGCCGTGGTGGTTGTCGGAGTCTCCGGCAGCGCTCGCGGGCTCACTCACGCGTCCTCCTCGCGGGTTGCTGGTGCGTCCCCGGGTCGGGGGCCCCGCGCGTCAGGGGGCACGAACCCCAGCCTGCCAGACGCCCGGACCACGCCCGCGCCACCGGGGAGGTCCACCCGGCCCTGTCCCCGCCAGCGGGTCAGGAGCGCGTCGACGGCGGCCAGGTGCACCGCCTGCAGGTCGGCCACGCCCTCCCGCCGCAGCCAGCCCCGGAGCACCCGCCGCCGCAGCGCCGCGGGCAGCCCGGCCAGCGGGTCCGCCGGGAGGCTGTCGGCGCCGGCCAGCCGGGACAGCTCGGCCGCGGCCAGGGCGTCGAGGGCGTCGAGGTCCTCCCGGAGCATCGCGGCGGTGCGGGCCAGGGCCGGCGCCACCCCGCCGCCCAGCACCTCCTCCATCAGCGGCAGCACCTCCGACCGCAGCCGCACCCGGGTGTAGGCCGGGTCGGCGTTCCACGGGTCGTCCCACACCGGCAGGGCCTGGGCGGCGCAGGCGGCGCGGGTGGTCTCCCGGCGGACGCCGAGCAGCGGCCGCCACCAGGTCACGGGCCCGTCCACCCGGAGCTCGACCATGCCGGCCACGCTGCGCGGACCGGACCCCCGCCCCAGACCGAGCAGCACCGACTCGGCCTGGTCGTCGAGGGTGTGACCCAGGGCGACGCGGGCGCCGTGCTCGGCGGCCGCCGCGCCGAGCGCCGCGTACCGGGCGGTGCGGGCGGCCGCCTCGGGACCGCCGGTCCGCTCGACCCGCACGGTGCGCACGGTGACCGGGTCGAGGCCGAGGCCGGTCAGCAGCGCGGCGGTGGCGGCGGCACGCTCGGCCGAGCCGGGCTGCAGGCCGTGGTCGACGGTCACCGCCCCGGCGGGGACGCCGGCCCGCGGCGCCTCGAAGGCGACCGCGGCGGCCAGGGCGAGGGAGTCCGCTCCCCCGCTGACCGCCACCAGCACCGGCCCGGACCCCGCGGTCAGGTCGGGGCGCACCGCGCTGCGGACGCGGGCGACGGCGCGGTGCGGGCCGGGCACGGTCCCGGCGTCAGGCGGGGATGGCCGGGCGCCCGTGCACCCGCTCGACCCACCGGACGGGGTCGGTGAGCTCCTCGATGCGCGGCAGCGTCTCCGGTCCCGACCACACCCGGTTGAAGCCCTCCATGCCGACGAGGTCGACGACCCCGCCGACGAAGTGCCGGCCGTCGGCGTACTGCTTCATCTTCTGCTCCAGGCCCAGCAGCCGGCGCAGCACGCGGTCGAGCGGGCCCCGGCCCTTGCGCCGCTGGGCGAACCGCTTGCGCAGCGTCTTCACCGACGGGACGACGTCCGGCCCGACGCCGTCCATGACGAACTCCGCGTGGCCCTCCACCAGGCTCATCACCGCGGTGACGCGGTCGAGGACGGCGCGCTGGGCGGGGTCCTGGATGAGCGCCATCAGGCCGCTGTCGTCGCCGCCGTCGGTGCCGCGGACGGCGTCGCCGACGCTGCGCAGCACGTCGCGCAGCCGGTCGCGCAGCACGTCGGGGGTCAGGTCGGTGGCCTCGACGAACTCGGCGACCTGCCCCTCCAGGTGGTCGCGCAGCCACGGCACGGCGGTGAACTGCAACTGGTGGGTGACCTCGTGCAGGCAGACCCACAGCCGGAAGTCGGTGGGGTCGACGCCCAGCCGGCGCTCGGCGTCGACGATGTTCGGGGCGACCAGCAGCAGCCGGCCGCCGGTGCCGAAGACCTCGTACTGGCCCAGCACCCGGGAGGAGAGGAAGGCCAGGATGCCGCCGGCCTGCACGCCGGTGGCACGCGAGCCGATCGCGGTGGCCAGCGGGCCGGGCCGGGAGTCCTGCTTGGCGGCCAGCGCCTCGACCAGCGGGTCCAGGAGGGCCGCCATGCCGGCGGTGTTGGCGTCCACCCAACCGGGCCGGTCGACGACGGCGACCTCCGGTGCCGGGCCGCCGGGGACCGCGCGCAGGCCGGTCAGCCCCTCGACGTGGGAGACGGCGGCGGCGGCCGCCTCGTGCAGTTCGCGGACGACGGCGGCGGCATCCTCCCGCGTCGTCTCCGGGCCGGGGCCGACCAGACGGCGGGCCGTGCGTCCGGCGAGGTCCCAGTCGACCATCGAGGAGGCGCTGCTCATCGCCTCACCGTACGCGGAAGCGGCCTACCCGCGCCGTGGGTTCAGCGGCAGCCGCACCCGGCCAGCGCAGCGGCGACGTCGTCCAGCGCCGCCTCGGCGGCCGCGCCGTTGGCCGGGGCGCCGTCGGCGAGCACCGCGAAGACCAGGAGCCGGCCGTCGAGGGTGACCACGGTGCCGGCCAGGCCGTGCACGCCGAGCAGGGTGCCGGTCTTCGCCCGGACGACGCCCGGCGCGGTGGCCGGGTCGTCGTCACCGCGCTCGGCCAGGGTGCCGTCGTAGCCGGCGACCGCCAGCCCGGACAGGACCGCGGACGCCTCGGGCAGCGAGCCGTCGGCGGCACCGGTCAGCAGGTCGGCGAGCAGCGCGACGGGGAGGCGGTCCTCCATCGACAGGCCGCTGCCGTCGGACAGCTGCACCCCGGTGACGTCGAGGCCGGCGTCGGCCAGCGCGTCGGTGACCGCCTGCGCCGCGCCCTCGAAGGTGGCGGGCTGGTCGCGGGCGATCGCGACGTGCCGGGCCAGCGCCTCGGCCAGGACGTTGTCCGACTGCGACAGCGTCTGCTCCACCAGCCGGGCGACCGGCGCCGACGACACGGTGCCGAGCACCTGGGCCCCCTCCGGGGCTGTCGCGAGGGCCACCGGGACCCCGGGGACGCCGAGGGCGGTGGCCAGCGCGGCGCCGGCGTCGGTGCCCGGCTGGCCGCTGCGCGCGGGGTCACCCGAGCGCACGCGGGCGCCGTCGACGGCGGTGGCGGTGATCGGCGCGGCGTAGCTGGAGGGCGCGTCGCCGGCGCCCCACCCGGAAGCGGTGAGCGGGCCCTCGAACAGCGAGTTGTCGACGACGACCCGGGTGACCGGGGTGCCGGCCGGCAGCGCCGACTCCACCTGGGCCGCGAGGTCGGCGAGGGTGGGCGCGCCCGGGTAGGTCAGCGACGGCACGGTCCGCGAGAGGGTGGGGTCGCCACCGCCGACGAGGACCACCTCGCCGGGCGTGGTGCCCTCGACGACCGTCGTCTCGAGGGTGGCCTCCGGCCCGAGGGTGGTCAGCGCCGCGACGGAGGTGAGCAGTTTCGCGGTGGAGGCGGGGACCGCCGGCGTCGCGGCGTCCTGCGCGAGCAGCACCTCGCCGCCGGCGACGTCGACGACGCCGGCGGAGACGCCGGTGCCGAGGGCGGGTGAGGAGAGCAGCGGCGCCAGCTCGGCGGCGAGGGCGTCGGCGTCGGGGGCGGGGGCCTGCGACGTCAGGCCGACGAGCACGGGCGGGGCGACGTCCACCTCCGGCAGCTCGGCGGCGGCGACGGCCTGCTCGGTGGCGTCTCCGTCGTCCCCGGAGCCGCCGGGGCCGACGAGGAACCAGGCCCCGGCGGCGACGACGAGCAGCACCGCGAGGGCGCTCAGGACGAGGCGCCGACGGAGCCGCGAGTACTTCGGCGTGACGGTCGTCGACCCGTGCGACGCGATGGTGCCCACCCCCCGGAACGACCTCCGGCGGTCGGCCGGGGTCCGGTGAGCCACACTACGACCCGTGCAGTTCGACGTGACGGTAGAGATCCCGAAGGGCCAGCGGAACAAGTACGAGCTGGACCATGCCACCGGACGCATCCGCTTGGACCGGATGCTCTTCACCTCCACCCGCTATCCGGCCGACTACGGCTACATCGAGAACACCCTGGGACAGGACGGCGACCCGCTCGACGCCCTGGTCCTCCTGGATGAGCCCACCTTCCCCGGGTGCCTCATCACCTGCCGCGCCATCGGCATGTTCCGGATGACCGACGAGAAAGGCGGGGACGACAAGGTCCTCACCGTTCCGGCGACGGACCCGCGGATGGCGCACCTCGTGGACATCAGCGACGTCTCGGAGTTCGACCGGCTGGAGATCCAGCACTTCTTCGAGACCTACAAGGACCTCGAGCCGGGCAAGTCCGTCGAGGGGGCCGAGTGGGTCGGCCGCGACGAGGCCGAGGCCGAGATCCTGGCCTCCCTGGAGCGCGCCAAGGACGAACCACACCACTGAGAGAGGACCCCGTCCCACCCACCCTTCGCAGGCTCGGGGCGGGACCCGGGACGGGGCCGGATGAGGCCTCGTCCCGGGTGCACCGCCTTCGGTGTCCTCAGCGCCGGAGGTCGTGCAGGACGACGGTGGCGAAGCCCAGCTGGCCGCGGTACCCGGCCAGCCACTCCCGGCGGTGCGTGCGGGCCATCTCCAGGGCGGCCTCCCGGTCGGCGCCGGCGGCCTCGTCCAGGGCCCAGCCGGTCAGCGCACCGGTCCAGCACCACTCGTACTCGTCCCACTCGGCCGTCGTGCTCAGGTGCCCGTAGCCGGGCTCGTACCCCTGGCGGGCGATCTCCGCGGACAGCCCGGCGAGGTCGGGCAGCTCGCCGGGCTCGGCGCCGATGCCGGCCAGCGCCTCCGGCGTGGGGCCGGCCTCCCAGAAGCCGTCGCCGAGCAGCACCCGGCCGCCGGGGCGCAGGTGGTCGCGCAGCGCGGTCAGCGCGCCGGGCAGGCCGCCGAACACGTGGGCGGCCCCGACGCAGAGGACGACGTCGAACGCGCCGCCGGTCCAGGTGGCGGCGTCGGCCTCGGCGAACTCCACCCGGTCGGCGAGCCCGCGGGCGGCAGCCCGCTCCCGGGCCTCGGCCAGCGCCGGTGCCGACAGGTCGACGCCGACCCCGCGCACCCCGGGGTGCGCCTCGAGCAGCCGCAGCAGCCACTCCCCGAAGCCGCAGCCGAGGTCGAGCACGCGGGCGCCGTCGGGCGGTGCGAGCCGCTCGAGCAGCAGGCGGACGGCGTCATCGGCGATCGGGGCGGCGACGGGGTGCCAGCGGTGCGCGATCGCGCTGGCCAGGGCTCGGTCCACCGCGGCATCCTGCTGTGCCGCGGGCGTCGGCGTCACGTGCACTGCGCCGCAGCGGATCGCGCCCGGGACGACGGCGGGCCCGTCCTGGTGGACGGGCCCGGTGTCGGTGTGAGCCGCCTGTCGGAATCGAACCGACGACCTTCTCATTACGAGTGAGATGCTCTACCGACTGAGCTAAGGCGGCGGACGTGCGGCACACAGCCTACGACACCGCCGTCGGCCGGCCGTCCCGGCCCCGTCCAGGGCACCGACCCGAGCCTGGACGGTGTCCTCGATCAGCCCGGGAGCCGCAGGGCCACGGTCAGCGCCTCGACGGCGATCTGCGGCTTCACGTTCTGCTCCAGCGCCACCCGGCAGGCCAGGACGGCGTCGATGCGCCGCAGCGCCCCCTCGGCCCCGATCCGCCGCCCCAGCTCCTCGGCGTCGGCCCGCCGGTCGGGGTGCGCCAGCGTGGGCTGCTCGCCGACGCCCGCCTCCCGGTACGCGGCCAGCACGAGCGCGTCACGGTACAGCGCGGCGAGGTCGACCAGGGCGCGGTCGAGGGAGTCCCGGCCCAGCCGCGTGGCCCGGGATTTCTGCCGCTTCTCCAGTTCCTTGAGCTGGCCGGCGCCGCGGCTGGCCGCGGCCACCCCGGGCCCGCGGGCCCCGACGCCGAGGCTCTGCTTGACCGCCTCGGTCTCCACGCCGTCGAGCTCGGCGCTGGTCCGGTCGGACTCCTCCTTGGCCGCACCCACGAGGTCGTCGGCGGCGTTGAGGCAGGCGGCCAGCGAGACCAGCGCGAGCGGGACGTCGAGCACCGCCTTGCGCGCCAGCCGGGCGTCCTCGTCGCGGGCGAGGTGCCGGGCCCGGCCGACGTGCCCGCCCGCCGCCGCGGCCGACCAGGCGGCCAGGGCCGGGTCGATCCCGTCGCGCTGGACCAGGACGTCGGCGACGGCGTCCACCGGCGGCGTCCGCAGGTTCACCACGCGGCAGCGCGAACGGACGGTCACCGGCACGTCGTCGGGGTGCAGGCTGGGGGCGCACAGCAGGAAGACGGTGCGGGCCGGCGGCTCCTCCAGCATCTTGAGCACGGTGTTGGACGCCTGCTCGGTCATCCGGTCGGCGTCCTCGACCAGCACCACCTGCCACCGCCCCTGGGACGGCGCCCGCCCCGCCATGCGGACCATCTCGCGCACGTCGGCCACGCCGAGGGACAGCCCCTCGGGCACGACCGTCTGCACGTCGGCGTGGGTGCCGGCGAGCACCGTGCGGCAGGCGTGGCAGGTGCCGTCGCCGCCGTCGGGGCACTGCAGGGCGGCGGCGAACGCCCGTGCGGCCACCGAGCGGCCCGAGCCCGGCGGGCCGGTGAACAGCCAGGCGTGGGTCATCGCGGCGGGCTCGGCCACCGCGGCGCGCAGCTCGGCGACGACCGCCGGCTGGCCGATCACCTGCGCCCAGACGCCGTCCCCGCTCACAAGTCCCTCTCCAGCAGCGCGCTCACCCGGGCGCGGACGTCGGCGGCGAGCTCCTCGACGCCGCGGGTCGCGTCGAGCACCAGGTAGTGCTCGGGATCGCCGCCGGCGAGGGTGCGGAACGTCGCGCGCACCCGCTGGTGGAACTCCAGCGACTCGGACTCCAGCCGGTCGGCGACCGCCCGGCCGCGGGCGCGGGCCAGACCGGTCTCCGGCGGGAGGTCCAGCAGGACGGTGAGGTCGGGCCGCAGCCCCTCGGTGGCCCACCGCGAGATCGCCGCGACGTCGTCGAGCGGGATGGTGCGGCCGGCGCCCTGGTAGGCCAGGGAGCTGTCGATGTACCGGTCGGTGACGACGACCTCGCCGGCGGCGAGCGCCGGGCGGAGGACGGCGGCGGCGTGCTGGGCACGGTCGGCGGCGTAGAGCAGTGCCTCGGCGCGGGCCGCCAGGCCGGTGTGCGCCCGGTCGAGGACGATCGACCGGACGGCGGCCCCCGCGGGCGTCCCGCCCGGCTCGAAGGTGGCCCGCGCGGCCCGCCCCTCCGCGGTGAGCCACTGGCAGAGCCGCCGCACCTGGGTGGACTTGCCGGCACCCTCGCCACCCTCGAAGGCGATGAACAGGCCGGGCCGGACGGCCGCTCCCCCGGTCGGGACGGGCAGGTCGAGCGGGCCGTCGTCGGACACGGGGATCGGAGGCTCCCAGGCGTTCGGTGGGTGGCGGTGCGGGCGCCACGGTACCGGGCTCGACGGACGATCCCGGGCGCCCGCGGGCTCGACGTGGCAACTACTTGACGATTGGGAAAGTACTTGCCAGTTTCCCGCCACCGCCGCTCCGGAGAGGGAAGCCGATGACCGTCCCCACGCCCCAGACCGCCGCCGCTCTGCTCGCCGAGGCCGCGGCCGCCGACGCCCGCGTCCGCCGGGAGGCCAGCCCCGCGTCGTCCGGTTTCCTCGCCACCCTCGGCTGCGCCAGCGCCGGCTTCTTCCTCGCCCCGCCGGTGGCCGACGGCGACCGCGGCGTGCTGGCCGCCGCCGCGGTCTTCGCGCTCGCCGTGCTGGGTGCCGCCGTCGCGCTGGTCTCCGGGCTGCGCTCCACCCGGCACGGTTTCGGCCGCCGCTTCGGGCTCACCATGGGCGCCTGGTCGGCGGTGTTCGCGGTGGGGCTCACGGTCGGGACGACGACGGACCTCGCGCGCAGCTGGGCCTTCCGGGCGCCGGCCGCGCTGCTGGTCGTGCTGCCCTGCCTCGTCGGGGCGTGGCGGGAACTGCCCCGGTGAGCGACGCGCCGGGCGGCCACCCGCGGCACGCGCTGGACGAGGTGATCCACGCGCCGGTGCGCTTCTCGGTGATGGCCACGCTGGCCTCGGCCGAGGAGGCGGAGTTCGGCTTCGTGCGGGACGGCGTCCAGGTGAGCGACTCGCTGCTGTCCAAGACCGTCAGCGCGCTGGAGAGAGCCGGCTACGTCGAGGTGCGCAAGGGCTACGTGGGCAAGCGGCCGCGCACCTGGCTGCGGCTCAGCCGCAGGGGCCGCGAGGCGTTCGCGGCGCACGTGGCGGCCCTGCGCGCGATCGCCGACGGTCAGCCGGGAGTGAGGCGGTAGGCGTCCGTGCGGTAGGGCAGGTCGACCAGGTCCCGGCCGCGGGTGTCGGGGTGGGTGGCCAGCACCTCGCGCACCCGGTCCAGGAACTCCGTCCGGTGGGCGTCGTCCATCGTGGCCACGTAGCTGCGGGTGGCGATGCCGGCCACCACCTGCTCCGAGGTGAGCCGCTGGACGACGGCGGACCGGAACCGCTCCACGCGAGCGTCCAGGGACGCGGCCAGGTCGTGGACGACCGCCTGGTCCGCCTCGTGGTCGCGGGACTCGGCCACCAGGACCGCCCCGAGCGCCCCCACCCAGGGCACCTGCTCGTCGCGGGTGTTCCAGACCAGCCCGACGACGCCGCCCGGCCGCAGCACGCGGCGCATCTCCGCCGCGGCCGGCTGCGGCTGGAACCAGTGCGCGGCCTGACCCGCCACCACCGCGTCGACGCTCCCGTCGGGCAGGGGGATCTCCTCAGCGCCGCCGGCCAGCGCCTCGACGTCCGCGTGCCGCGCCTGCAGCTCGGCCAGCATCTCCTCGGCCGGGTCCACCGCCACGACCTCGTGGCCCGCCGCCAGTACGACGCCGGTCAGCAGGCCGGTGCCGGCACCGAGGTCGAGGACCCGCAGCGGCCGGTCGCCGAGCAGGAACCCGACGGCGTCGGCCGGGTAGCCCGGCCGCAGTGCCGCGTAGCCCGCCGCGACCGAGCCGAACGAGCGTCGCCGCTCCTGCCAGGTCCCCGGGTCGAGGTCGCCGGTCGGCACGGGGACCTCAGCCGGCGGGGACCGCGTCGGTGCCGGCGGCCGTCTTCTTGGCGGTCTTCTTCGCGGCGGTGGCCTTGGTGGCCGTCGTCTTCTTGGCGGCGGTCTTCTTCGCCCCCGTCGCCTTTGCGGCGGTGGTCGTCTTCTTCGCCGCCGCCTTCTTCGTGGTGGCCTTCTTCGTCGTCGGGTTGGCGCGCCGGTCCGCGAGCAGCTCGGCCGCCCGCTCGAGCGTGATGCTCTCGACGTCGTCGCCCTTGCGCAGGCTCGCGTTGGTCTCGCCGTCGGTGACGTAGGGACCGAAGCGTCCCTCCCGCACGGTGATCGCGCCCTCACTGACCGGGTCGGGGCCCAGTTCCTTGAGCGGGGCCGCGGCGGCCCGGCGGCCCCGCTGCTTGGGCTGGGCGAAGATGGCCAGCGCCTCGTCGAGGGTGACGGTGAAGAGCCGGTCCTCGCTCTCCAGGGAGCGGGAGTCGGTGCCCTTCTTCAGGTACGGCCCGTAGCGGCCGTTGAGCGCCTGGATCTCCTCGCCGTCCGGCGCCGCGCCGACCGTGCGCGGCAGCGTGAGCAGCTTGACCGCGTCGTCGAGGGTGACCGTCTCCGGCGACATCGACGAGAACAGGCTCGCCGTGCTCGGCGCCTCCTTGCTCCCCTCCGGCACGACCGTGGTGACGTACGGGCCGTAGCGGCCGGCCTTCACCACGACCGGCAGCCCGGACTCCGGGTGGGTGCCGAGCTCGCGGTCGCTCGACGGCGCGGCGAGCAGCTCCTCGACCTTGTCCTGGACCAGCTCGTCGGGGGCGAGGTCCTCGGGCAGGCTGACCCGGGGGCCGTCCTCGCCCCCGACCTGCAGGTAGGGGCCGTAGCGGCCGACCCGCACGAGGACCGGCTCCCCGCCGGGACCGGTGGCGCGCAGCGGGATGGAGTTGACCCCGCGGGCGTCGATCTCCTCCAGCCGCTGGCCGATGACCTGCTTGAGGCCGCCGGACTTGGCGATCCCGCCGGCGTGCCGGCCCTCGCCACCGAAGTAGAACTCGGTGAGCCAGTCGACCCGCTGCAGGGTGCCGCCGGCGATCTCGTCCAGCTCCTCCTCCAGCGAGGCGGTGAAGTCGTAGTCGACGAGCTGGGCGAAGTGCTGCTCCAGGAGGTTCACCACGGCGAACGCGATGAACGTGGGGACGAGCGCGTTGCCCTTCTTCCACACGTACCCGCGGTCCTGGATGGTCTGCATGATGGAGGCGTAGGTCGACGGCCGGCCGATGCCGAGCTCCTCGAGCCGGGCGACCAGGCTCGGCTCGGTGTACCGGGACGGCGGCGTCGTCGAGTGGCCCTTGGCCTCGAGCGCCTGGGTGGCCAGCTGCTGGCCCCGCTCGACCCGGGGCAGCCGGCGCTCCGCGTCGTCGGTGCCGGGGTCGTCGTCGCCGGCCGCACCCTCGTCGCGGGACTCGACGTAGGCCCGCAGGAAGCCGGGGAAGGTGATCGTGCGCCCGCTGGCGGTGAACTCGACGGCCTCGTCGGTGCTGCTGCGCCCGGCCAGCCGGATGCTCACGGTCTGACCCACGGCGTCGGCCATCTGCGAGGCGACCGTGCGCTGCCAGATCAGCTCGTAGAGCCGGAACTCGTCGCGAGCGAGCTGACCGGCGAGCTGACCGGGCGTGCGGAAGCTGTCCCCGGCGGGGCGGATGGCCTCGTGCGCCTCCTGCGCGCCCTTGGCCTTGCTCTTGTAGCGCCGGGCCTCCGCGGGCACGAACGCGTCGCCGTAGAGCTGGCGGGCTTGGGTCCGTGCGGCGTTGATCGCCTCGTCGGAGAGGTTGGTCGAGTCGGTCCGCATGTAGGTGATGTGGCCGTTCTCGTACAGCCGCTGGGCCACCCGCATGACCTGCGCCGAGGACCAGCCGAGCTTCCGGCCGGCCTCCATCTGCAACGTCGAGGTGGTGAACGGCGCGTACGGACGACGCCGGTAGGGCTTCTCGTCGACCCGGCTGACGGTGACCTGACCGCCCTCGAGCCGAGCGGCCAGCCCGCGGGCCCCGGCCTCGTCGAGGTGGACGACGTCGCCGGAGACCCGGCCGGTGGCGGGGTCGAAGTCGCGGCCGGTGGCGACCCGGCTGTCGTCGACGCTGACCAGCCGGGCGCGCAGGGTCGTGGGCTCACCCTCGTCCGCGCCGCGCTGTTCGGTGACGGCGAAGGTGCCCTCCAACGACCAGTAGTCGGCCGATCGGAAGGCCATCCGCTCGCGCTCGCGCTCCACGACGATGCGGGTCGCGACCGACTGCACGCGGCCGGCCGACAGCTTGGGCAGGACCTTCTTCCACAGCACGGGGCTGACCTCGTAGCCGTAGAGCCGGTCGAGGATGCGGCGGGTCTCCTGCGCGTCGACCAGGGCGGTGTCGAGCTCGCGCGGGTTGGCGACCGCCCGGGCGATCGCCTCGGGCGTGATCTCGTGGAAGACCATGCGGCGCACCGGCACCCGGGGCTTCAGGGTGTCCACGAGGTGCCACGCGATGGCCTCGCCCTCGCGGTCCTCATCGGTGGCGAGGTAGACCTCGCTGGCCTCCTTCACCAGCTGCTTGAGCCGGCTGACCTGCTGCCTGCGGTCGGGGCTGACGACGTAGAGCGGCTCGAACGCGTTGTCGACGTCCACCCCGAGCCGGGCCCAGGAGGCGCCCTTGTGCTCGGCCGGCACGTCGGCGGCGTTGCGCGGGAGGTCCCGGATGTGCCCGACGCTGGCCTCGACGACGTAGCCGCTGCCCAGGTAACCGGCGATCTTCCCGGCCTTGGTCGGGGACTCCACGATGACCAGTGGCCGCCCGCCCCCGGTCGCGGCGGGGCGACGGCGGGCAGGGGTGCTCGTGCCACCGGCCGTTCGGGCGGCGGTCGGGCTGCCGTTCTTCACGGTCTTCGTGGGGGCCACGGTGCTCCTGTCGGTGCTGCTCGGTGCGGGCGCCGGGAGGCCGGCGCCGGATGGCGCGGTCGCGGCGCGTACGCCCTCGGCGACGCCACGGTAGGCCACGACTCCGACGAGGAGGCGTTCGGCGACCCACCGTGGGCGTGCCGTCACCCGCTCCAATGGCCCGGCGAGGCCCCGTGTTCCCAGGGCCCGGCGTCGTCAGTCCGGTGGCCGGGGACCGGCGACCACCTCCCCGATCGCCGCCAGGGTCGGGAAGTGCTCGGCGTAGTACTCACTGTGCGTCATCACCCACTCGGTCGGCAGCTCGATGGCCCCGAACCCGTCGTCCCACGTCGGATACCTGCCGTGCCAGTCCACCCAGCCGATCGGGTCCAACCCGGCTGACGCCTCGTACACCTCGGCGGCCTCCAGGCTCCCGGCGTCCCCGTTCATGCCCGGGCTCCCGTTGAGGACCACCGCATCGGCGGCCAGCTCCCCGGGCGCCGCGGCGGCCTGCTCCACCACCGTCGTCCCGTAGCTGTGCGCGCTGACGACGACGCGCGCCGGATCGGTGGCGCGGGCGGTGGCGAGACCGTCCAGGGCACGGTCGAGTGCGCGACCGCCCTCCCGGCTCGCTGACGTGCCGACCGCACCGAGAACTCCCGGCGGCCGGTAACCGAACCAGGCCACGCCGGCCACGGTGAGCCCTGGCTCGGCAGCGCGGGCGGCGTCGGCCACCGCGTCGGCGTTCTCCACCAGGTCGTCGAGGTCGTCCTGCGGCTCGTTCAGGATGCCCGGGACCAGGAGCGCGACCGAGTCGGCGGTGTCGACGTCCCCCAGTGCGAGCCCGACCAGCCCCTCCGACGGCCGGAGCTCGTACAGCTGGACGGACTCGCCCTGCTCCTCCCGCTCGGTGAGCTCCGCCGCGACCGAGACGGCGACGGGGTGCCCCGCCGCCGAGGAGTCGGCGAGGACCTCCTCGAGGCGCAGCCGGTTCGCCCGGTCGCGGGCCCAGGCGGGCAGTCCCTCCAGACCGCCCGCGAGCACCGGGGTGCGCTCGATGACGGTCTCCCGTTCGGCCGTGGACAGGCCGGCCCACCAGGCGGCCACCTCGCCGGGCGGGCGGTTCAGCACCAGCGTCGCCGGCGGTGCGGACGGCGGGGGAACGAGGTCGGCGAGGGCGGCGAAGGTCGCGGGGCCGGAGGGCCCGCCGATCCCCGGCCCGGTCAGCGCGTCGGCCGCGGCGGTCGCGGCCAGGCCGGCCCGCGCCGCGGCGTCCAGGGCCTCGGCCGCCAGCTCCTGGGCGCGCCAGACCGCTGCGGTCTGGTCGGCGTCGAGACCGGCCGCTGCCGCGCCCAGCGGCGGGATCGCGACGAGCCGCCCGGTCCCGTCGAGGACCACCGGTACCGCCGCGGCTGCCGCCAGTGCCCGCTCCGCGGAGTCCTGCGCCGCGTCGGCCTCGGTGAGCAGCCGGTGGGCCTGCTCGAGCGACTCCGTCAGCGCCGTGGTGACCGCGGTGGCCACCGTGGACACCTCGACGAGGGCGGTCCCCGCGGCCTGCGCGGCCGGGCCGTACCAGCACTCCGCGTCGGTGAGCGACCGGCCGACGGACTCCATTCGGGCCCGCCAGGAGGGCAGCCGGTCGGCGACGGTGACGAGGGTCGAGACGGCGCCGCGCAACCGCGGGACGTCCCAGCCGGCGACCTCGGTCAGCGGCGGAGCGCTCATCGCGGCGCCGTCCCGCGCCGGCTCTCGAGCACGCGGTCGGCGAGGACCGCGTCGGTCATCCGGTAGGAGGCGACCGCCTCGTGCAGCGTCGTGGCCAGCCGGCCGGTGTGCCCGGCCACGAGGTCGAGCACACCGCCCCAGCCGGAGCCCGCGGCGCCCGCCTGCTCCCCCGTCTCGCCGGTGACCGCCGTCCCCAGGGAGACGGCGGTCGACCGGCAGAGCTGGGCGTCCTCGCCCAGCTCCGCCGCGAGCAGCGTCAGCTCGACGGCCAGCGTGTCGATGGCGTCGAGCTGCGCGGTGATGGTCACGGACACGGAGACCTCCCGGCGTCGTGCCGGGCCACGGTGGACCGGCGCGGCCGGACGCTAGGCGGCCGGCCCGACGGCTCGCCGGTGCTCGTCCACAGCCGGCACCGCCGTCCACAGACCACCGCCGCCGTCCTCCGGCCGGCGGGGACCGGCCGGAGGATCGGGGCGTGCGCTCAGGGAACGCTGGTGGTCAGGGAGGTGCTGGGGTTGTCCGCCCCGGCCCCGCCCACGACGACCGACCGCCGCTTGGAGACGATGACGGCGCCCACGATGATCAGGGTCGCCACGACCGCGATGACGATCCGCAGGGTCGTGTTCTGGTCCTCCCCCACCGACATGCCGACGATGGCCGGCGCGATCAACAGGGCGACCAGGTTCATGACCTTGATCAGCGGGTTGATGGCCGGACCGGCGGTGTCCTTGAACGGGTCGCCGACGGTGTCGCCGATGACCGTGGCGGCGTGCGCCTCGCTGCCCTTCCCGCCGTAGGCGCCGTCCTCGACCATCTTCTTGGCGTTGTCCCAGGCACCGCCGGAGTTGGCGAGGAAAACGGCCATGAGGGTGCCTGCCGCGATGGCGCCGACGAGGTAGGCCGCCAGCGGCCCGAACCCGAGACCGAACCCGACGGCCACCGGTGCGAGCACCGCCAGGAGCCCGGGGGTGGCGAGCTCGCGCAGGGAGTCCTTCGTGCAGATGTCGACCACGGCGCTGTAGTCGGGCCGCTCGGTGTAGTCCATGATCCCGGGCCGGGTCCGGAACTGCTCCCGCACCTCGAAGACCACCCGGCCGGCGGCGCGGGAGACCGCGCTGATCGCCAGGCCGGAGAAGAAGAAGACGACGGCCGCACCGAGCAGGGCCCCCACGATGTTGTTCGGGTTCACCAGGCTGAAGGCGGAACCCAGGGTGTCCCCGGCCTCGTCGAGCGCGACGCCGATCTGGGCGTTGTAGGAGCCGAACAGCGCGGTGGCCGCGAGCACGGCCGTGGCGATCGCGATGCCCTTGGTGATGGCCTTGGTGGTGTTGCCGACCGCGTCGAGGTCGGTGAGCACCCGGGCGCCCTCCTCGTCGATGTCGCCCGACATCTCCGCGATGCCCTGCGCGTTGTCGCTGACCGGGCCGAAGGTGTCCATCGAGACGATGACGCCGGCCGTGGTCAGCAGGCCGCAGCCGGCCAGCGCGACCGCGTACAGCGCGGCGCCGCCGCCGACCAGGAACGCCGCGTACACCGCGCCGCCGATGAGCAGCGCCGCGTAGACCGCGGACTCCAGGCCGAGCGAGATCCCCGAGAGGATGACGGTGGCCGGGCCGGTCAGCGAGCTGCGCCCGACGTCCTGAACGGGCTTGCGCGCCGTCTCGGTGAAGTAGCCGGTGAGCAGCTGGATCGCCGCGGCGAGCACGATGCCGACGAGCACGGCGACGAAGCCGAGGACCTGCGGGCTGACGACCGTGTCGGGGACGTCGGCGACGCTGGGCAGCACGGTGAAGGCGGCGGCCGCGACCAGGACCAACGAGACGACGGCGGAGGTGAAGAAGCCGCGGTTGATCGGCGCCAGGCCGTTGGCGTCGTTCTTGCCGGGGTTGCTGGCGAGGATCCCGACGACCGAGGCGATCACGCCGATGGCGGCGACCACCAGCGGGAAGACCATCCCGACCGCTCCGAAGAAGACCTGGCCCAGGATCAGCGCCGCGACGAGCGTGACGGCGTAGGACTCGAAGAGGTCGGCGGCCATCCCCGCGCAGTCGCCCACGTTGTCGCCCACGTTGTCGGCGATGGTGGCCGCGTTGCGGGGATCGTCCTCCGGGATGCCGGCCTCGACCTTGCCGACCAGGTCGGCACCGACGTCGGCGGCCTTGGTGAAGATGCCGCCGCCGACACGCATGAACATGGCCAGCAGGGCCCCACCGAAGCCGAAGCCCTCCAGCACGACCGGCGCGGTCTCGTCGAACAGCAGCAGCGCGAGGGCGGCGCCGAACAGGCCGAGGCCGACGGTGATCATCCCGCAGACCCCGCCCGTGCGGTACGCGATGCGGAAGGCCGGCCGGTAGCCGCCGGTGCGGGCCGCCGCGGCCACCCGGACGTTGCCGCGGGTGGCCAGTGTCATCCCGATGAACCCGACCATCGCCGAGAAGAGCGCCCCGACCAGGAAGAACAGCGCGCGACCCACCCGGGTGCCCCACCCTCCCTCGTGGACCGGCAGCACGAGCAGCAGGACGAAGACGATGATGGCGAAGACGGCGAGCGTGCGGAACTGTCTGCGCAGATAGGCCGCCGCACCCTCCTGTACCGCCCGCGCGATGTCGCGCATCGTCGTGGTGCCTTGGTCGGCCGCCATGACGGCGCGGACCAGGTAGGCGGCGAAGGCGAGGGCGGCGATCGAGATGGCGAGGACGATCGTCACCAGTACGACGTCCCCGCCGGAGAGTGCACTGTCCGGCATGTGTTTCCTCCCAAGCGGTCGGCTGCCCCCGGCACGTGCTCCGGTCGGCGGAGGTCCTGTCCGGGCGCACGGATTCGTTCCGTGTGCCCGAGCGTCGCGTGAGTGTAAGGGGAATCACACGCCGCACAGGTAGCCCGACCGTCCGCTCTCGATCGGGCGCCCACGGGTTGCCCGGAGGTGTGACAGTGGAGGGGTGACCACGCTCCACCCGGTCCGGTCGGCTCCCCCTCCCGGCACGGACCCTGGTCCAGGGGGTGGCATCCTCCCCGGCGGCGACCTGCTCGCCGCCGTCCTCGCCGGCACGCCGGAGGAGGAGCAACCGGTCACCCACGTCCACCGGCTGGCGGTGCGGGAGAGCCGCACCCTGCCGTGGCCGGAGTGGGTGGGACCCGCGCTGCGGGCACGGCTGGAGGCCAACGGCGTCGCGTCTCCGTACCGGCACCAGGTGGAGGCCGCGCAGCTCGCGCACGACGGCCGGAACGTGGTCGTGGCGACCGGGACGGCGTCGGGCAAGTCCCTGGCCTACCAGCTGCCGGCGCTGACCCGGCTGAGCGAGGACCCCCGCGCCTGCGTGCTGTACCTCGCGCCGACCAAGGCCCTGGCCCGGGACCAGCTCGCCTCGGTGGCCGCGCTGGCCGACCCGACGGTGCGTCCCGCCGCGTACGACGGCGACACCCCGATGGAGGAGCGCGAGTGGGTCCGGCGGCACTCGCGCTGGATCGTCACCAACCCCGACATGCTGCACCGCGGTGTCCTGCCGGCTCACCAGAAGTGGTCGAGCACCCTGCGCCGGCTGGCCTACGTGGTGGTCGACGAGTGCCACTCGTACCGAGGGGTGTTCGGCTCGCACGTCGGTCACGTCCTGCGCCGGCTGCGACGGATCTGCCGCCGCTACGGCGCCGAGCCGGTGTTCCTGCTGGCCTCGGCCACCGTCGCGGAGCCGGCCGCCGCCGCCTCCCGGCTGGTGGGCGCCCCGGTGGTCGCCGTGACCGAGGACGGCTCGCCGCGGCCGGGCGCCACCTTCGCCCTCTGGGAACCTCCGTTGACCGAGCGCACCGGGGAGCACGGCGCGCCCCTGCGCCGCTCGGCGGCCGCGGACGCCGCGACGCTGCTGGCCGACCTGGTCGAGCGCAACGCGCGGACGCTGGCGTTCGTCCGGTCCCGCCGCAGCGCCGAGTCCGTCGCCGAGCAGGCCCGCCGGATCCTGCTCGACCGCGGCCGCGGCGACCTGGCCCGCCGGGTTGACTCCTACCGCGGCGGGTACCTGCCGGAGGAGCGCCGGGAGCTGGAACGGGCGCTGTCGGCCGGTGAGCTGCTCGGCGTCGCGACGACCAACGCCCTGGAACTGGGCATCGACATCGCGGGCCTGGACGCCGTCGTGCTCGCCGGCTATCCCGGGACGCTGGCCTCCCTGTGGCAGCAGGCCGGCCGCGCCGGGCGCGCGCAGCGGGAGTCGCTGGTCGTCTTCGTCGCCCGCGACGACCCGCTGGACCACTACCTGGCCCACCACCCGCGGGCGGTGTTCGGGCGGCCGGTGGAGGCCACGGTCACCGACCCCACCAACCCCTACGTGCTCGGGCCCCAGCTGTGCTGCGCCGCCGCGGAGCTGCCGCTGGTGCCCGACGACCTCGCCGACTTCGGCGGGCCCGCCGCCGAGGCACGGGTCGAGGAACTGGTCGCCGATGGGCTGCTGCGGCGGCGCCCGACGGGCTGGTACTGGGCCGGCCGGGGGCGCCCGGACGTCGACATCCGAGGCAGCGGCCTGGAGCCGGTGACGATCATCGAAGGCGCCACCGGGCGGCTGCTGGGCACCGTCGACGGCGACGCCGCCCACGCGACGGTGCACACCGGCGCCCTCTACGTGCACCGCGGCGAGACCTACGTCGTCGACGAGTTCAGCGTGGACGACGCGATCGCCGTGGTGCACCCGGAGAGCCCCGAGTGGACGACGGTCGCCCGGGACGTCACCGACCTGTCGATCGTCTCCACCGACAGCTCGCGGCGGCTGGGGACCCTCACCGCGCACACCGGCGTCGTCGACGTGACCAACCAGGTGGTGGCCTACCAGCGCCGGCGGCTGGGCACCGGCGAGGTGCTGGCGGAGTTCCCGCTCGACCTGCCGGCGCGACAGCTGCGCACCCGCGCGGTCTGGCTCGCGCTCGACGAGCAGGCGGTGGCCCGCGCGGAGGTGGACGAGGTCGGGCTGCCCGGCTCGTTGCACGCGGCCGAGCACGCCGCGATCGGCATCCTCCCGCTCCTGGCGACCTGCGACCGCTGGGACCTCGGCGGCGTCTCCACCGCCCTGCACCCCGACACCGGTGCGGCGACGATCGTCGTCTATGACGGCCACCCCGGGGGCGCCGGCTTCGCCGACCGGGGCTTCGCCGTGCTCCGGCGCTGGCTGCAGGCGACCCGGGCGACGGTCGCCAGCTGTGAGTGTGAGAGCGGCTGCCCCTCCTGCGTCCAGTCACCCAAGTGCGGCAACGGCAACGACCCGTTGGACAAGGCGGGGGCGGTGCGCGTGCTGGACGTCGTCCTCGACGAACTGGCCGCCGCCGAGGCGTCGACGGGGGCACAGCCCGTGGAGCTCGGCGAGCCCGAGCCCGAGCCCGCGAGCGGGCCAGGTGCGGCGGACGTCCCCGGCCCGGTCTCCCGGGACAGCCGTGCTGCGGCGGGCGGGCAACCGGCCCCCGTACCCCCACACACGGAGGACGACCTCGTCTTCTAGGGCCCACCGGAGCCTGCGAGAACCGACGGCGGGACCGGACCGGCCCGGGCCCGGGCGTCCGCCCGGTGCACGCCGAGGGGCCCGAGGGCGACCGGGACCTCGACGGCGACCGAGACGACGGCCCCCGCGTCGACGGAGCACGCGGTGAGGTGTGCACCGTTGGCCGTCGCGACCTGCGCCGCCACGCTGCACGCTGCGGAATCCCCCCGGACGGCCCGCTCGGCCGCTGCCAGTGCTGCCAGGTCGGCGGCGGACGTGGCCCGGTGCCGCGCGACGACGGCCCCTCCGACCAGGACGGCGGCGACCCCGATGGCCGCGAGGACCCCGGACAGGGCGACGACCCAGACGGTCGCCGAACCGCGCTCCGGGTCGGTCCCGGTCGCGTCGGTCATCCGTCGTCCCCGTTCGGGACCGCTGCCCGGCCGGCCGCAGCATCCACCTCCGTGCCCGGCTCCCGTTGGGCCGTCGCGGAGGCCGACACCCGCACCCGGAGCGGCACGGGCCCGAGCGGCGCGACGTCGGCGGCCACGGTGACGACGACCGTCGACCCGGCCGCCGCGGTGGTGACCGCCGCGCCGTCGGGTGCGGCCCGGCCGGCGACGGCGATCACGACCGCCGCCTCCTCGCCCCGGGCGGCGGCGCGGGCGCCCTCCCGAGCCGCGTCCACGCACCGGAGCTGGGCGCCGACGACGGTGACCGCGGCGACCGCGCCGGCGAGGACGAGCAGGAGCACGGGGAGCACGACCGCCGTCTCCGCCGTGACCATGCCCGCCTCGGGGCCACCCCGGGCCCGCCCCGGTCGCGCTCGGCGGGCCCGGCCGATCGGCGTCACGGTCAGGAGAGGGTGGCCAGCGCGGATGCGACCAGCTCGCTGAGCCCGTCCACGACCGAACCCCCGGTGACCACCCGGTAGAGCACGGCGGCGAACGCGCAGGCAGCGACGGTTATCTGCGGGAAGGCGCGTGGTCAGCCGCTGTCACTGTAGACACTGAGGTCGGCGCGGGCCAGGGCGGCAGTCTCCAACCACGACTGCGCCGGCCCTCGGATGGCACCGCGAGGCGCACCGCGTGCTCCGGCGCGACGTTCAGCGAGACGACGTAGGCCTGGGGCAGTTGATGAGGGTGTGGTGCAGAGCTGGAGTCCCGACGAGGGGTGAGCGCGGCGCAGGGGGCCGTTGCCGCGCTGACCCAGAGACTGGCGGCACGGAGTCCGGCGATCGCTGTCCGACACGCAGGTCTCCGATCAGACCGTCAGAAGGATCAGTCAGACTCATACTGCGCCCCGCACCGCATCACCACACAAGGAATGGCTGAATGAGCCCCACTGCGAACACTCAGAAGATCGCCTCCTTCATCTGGGGCATCGCCGACGATGTACTGCGGGACCTGTATGTGCGGGGCAAGTACCGCGACGTGATTCTCCCCTTTACTGTGCTACGTCGCCTCGACGCCGTACTTGAGCCCACGAAGCGCAAGGTCCTTGAGCTCAAGCAGGTTCTCGACGCCGAGGGCATCGTCGATCAGGACCACGCGCTTCGCGCGGAGGCTGGCCAAGCGTTCTGGAACACCTCGCCGTTCACGTTGCGTGAGTTGCGAGGGCGTTCTTCGCAGGCTCGCCTGCGGCAAGACTTCGAAGCGTACCTGGACGGATTCAGCCCTAACGTCCAGCGCATCATCGAAAACTTCGAGGTTCGCCAACAGATCCCAAGGCTCGCTAAGGCGGACGTCCTCGGCTCCGTGATCGAGAAGTTCCTAGATCCGGGAATCGATCTCAGCCCCGCCGGCCTGGATAACCACGCGATGGGGACCGTCTTCGAAGAACTCGTGCGCCGCTTCAACGAGGCGAACAATGAGGAAGCAGGTGAGCACTGGACGCCACGCGACGCGGTCCGACTCATGACCCGCCTCGTCTTTGACCCGATCGCCGATGACATCCCCGACGGCTTGTACACACTATATGACGGCGCCATGGGTACTGGCGGAATGTTGACCGTCGCCGAAGAGACTCTGCAAGGGTTGGCCAAGGCCAGCGGCAAGCGGGTCACCACAAACCTGTTCGGGCAGGAGATCAACGCCGAGACCTACGCCATCGCAGTCGCCGACCTTCTGCTCAAGGGCGAAGGCGCCAACGCGGATGGACTGCGCGGCGGGCCGGAGTACTCGACCCTGTCGAACGACGCGTTCGCTGGGCGCACATTCGACTTCATGCTGTCGAATCCCCCGTACGGCAAGAGTTGGAAGACGGACCTGGATCGAATGGGAGGCAAGGCGGGGATTATGGACCCGCGCTTCATTGTCGACCACGGCGGTGACGCTCAATACAGCCTCATCACGCGCTCCAGCGACGGGCAGATGCTCTTCCTGGCCAACATGGTTTCGAAGATGAAGAAGAGCACACCGTTGGGCAGTCGGATCGCCCAGGTGCACAATGGCTCATCGCTGTTCACGGGTGACGCGGGCCAGGGTGAGTCGAACATCCGCCGGTGGATCATCGAGAAGGATCTGCTAGAAGCGATCGTCGCCCTGCCGCTCAACATGTTCTACAACACCGGCATCGCTACCTACATCTGGGTTCTCACCAATCGCTAGCCCGCCCATCGACAGGGCAAGGTGCAGCTCATTGACGCGACAGAGTGGTACACGCCCCTCCGCAAGAACCTAGGCGATAAGAGCCGCGAACTAGGGCCAGATGACATCGACCGTGTTGTCCGCACGTTCCTTGACTTCGAGACCGGATCTGATAGGGGCGAGCGGTCCAAAGTTTTCAAGAACGAGGACTTCGGCTACTACAAGGTTCAGGTGGAACGACCTCTACGCCTCGCCGGCGTCGACTCAAGCAGTGTCTACACCACCGCTCAGCTCAACCAGCTACTCAAAGACGGAGCAAAACGCGACCCGGACGCCGACCCCATCATGACCAAGGTGCACCCAAAAGGCACAGTCGCCGATCCCCACCGCGGTCGGTTCGAGGTGCCGCTTCGTGGACAGATGCGAGTGGTTTCCTATGCGCCCGATCCTGAACTGCGCGACGCGGAGCAGGTCCCACTGCTCGAGCCTGCCGGAGATTGCCGCGACGGCATCGAGGCCTTCATCCGCCGTGAAGTGCTGCCCTTCGCGCCGGACGCATGGATCGACGACTCGAAGACCAAGGTGGGCTACGAGATTAGTTTCACCAAGCACTTCTACAAGCCGACCCCCCTGCGCACCCTCGAAGAGATTCGCGCAGACATCCGCGCCCTCGAAGTGGTGTCCGACAATCTGATCGCCGAGATCGCTCGCTGATGTTCCAGGGTCTTGAGCCATATCGGGAGTACGCAACCCTCACCGAGTCACCCTGGCTTGCCCACGTTCCGAGCCACTGGGCCACGCCGCGCATGAAGAACGTGCTACGCGAGATGAGTGACAAGGGGCACCCCGACGAGCCCTTGCTGACTGCAACGCAATCCCATGGCGTCATCCTCAAGGAGCAGTATGCGACTCGCACGGTCGAGGCGACTAAGGCGTTAGAGACTCTTAAACTTGTGCGAGTCGACGACTTCGTCATCAGCCTTCGATCGTTCCAAGGCGGGATCGAGCGAGCGCACGCTCGCGGAATCATAAGTCCTGCCTACACGATTCTGCGCGCCATCCGTGAGGTAGACCGTGACTACCTCACGCTTCTCTTCAAGACACAACCCTTCATCGACGCGTTGCGACTTGCCGTGACTGGAATCCGCGAGGGGCAGAACGTCGAATATCCGCGCCTCGCGCGGCAGCACATACCCGTGCCTCCGCCGCGAGAGCAGGAAGCGATCGTCGCATATCTCGCTCACGCCCAGGAGCGGATCACGAAGGCGATCGTCGCAAAGCGTCGGCTCGTCGCCCTCCTGGAGGAGCAAAAGCGGGCGATCGTCAACCACTTTGTCACACGAGGAACCAACCCCAGTCCTCACCTCGTCGACTCGGGCATTCCGTGGATCGGAGCCATCCCTGCACACTGGGAGCTCAGCCCCGCTCGGTACCTATTCCGGCCGGTTACGCGCCAGGTGGCAACGAGCTCACTCCCACAGCTTTCACTCACCCGATTCGCCGGCCTCATACGAAGCGGAACGGGAGGGTCGAACACAAAGGCTGCTGAGGGAGGAGGGAATCTGCAAGAGTGCGAGTGGGGAGACTTTGTACTGAACAAGTATCGCGCGCACATGGGTCTCTTCAGGTGGTGTCGGGAGCCGGGACTCGTTACGCGCAACTACACCGTCTTGGTGCCGAGCGAGCGTGTCGACCGGGACTACTTCGAGTACCTCTTCCTAGACCCTGTGTTCGCAGATGGACTCCGGATCAACGCCCGCGGTGTTGGCGATGGCATGAGTCCTCTGTACACATCGACCCTTATGTCGATGAAGATGCCACTCCCTGCCCTGGATGAGCAGAGAAGCATCGCGAATCGGATCTCTTCGGAGACGGCTCGGATAGATAGCGAGATGGGGCTGGTCCGACGCGAGATCCAGCTCCTTGAGGAGTTCAAGGTCCGCCTTGTGGCCGACGTGGTGACGGGGCGGGTGGATGTGCGCAGGATCGCTGCCAGGCTGCCCGCAATTGATGTGGCGCAGGCGTTAGCCGCGGGGGCTGGCGCCACGGACGATGACGATGAGGTCGAGCACGCCATGGAGAACGACCAGGAGGATTCGTGAACCAGGCCCCCCTGATGGACGAGGAGAGCCTGGAGGCCTTGATCGTCAGGCAGATGGTCCAGGTCGGTTGGATGCAGGGTGTCGCGTCTGACTTCAACGCGAGCTACGGACTCGACGTGAAACACCTTGCTGCGTTCCTGCTTGAGACTCAACCAGCGGTCGCAGAAGCGGTAGGCCTCGGCGAAGCCTGGGATTCAGAGAGCCCGATGCGCACCAAGTTCCTTGCCAAGTTGCAGGGTGAGATTACGAAGCATGGAATCGTACATGTCCTTCGGCACGGCTTCGGGCACGGCGCTGTTCCGCACATTGACTTCTACTACCCAACGCCCACCCAAGGCAACGCGATGGCCGCCGCCCGGCATCAAGCGAACCGATGGGTCGTAACTAGACAGGTCCACTATTCCCCTGTCGACACGGGCAAGTCAGTCGACCTTGTCGCCTTCGTCAACGGTCTGCCCGTGGCAACGTTCGAGCTGAAGAACTACATCACAAAGCAGACGGTGGCCGACGCGATCGAGCAATACCAGCTGACCCGCGACCCGAAGGAGCTGCTCTTCGCTCCTCGCAGGTGTGTGGCGCACTTCGCCGTTGATGACCAGCGCGTGAGGTTCTGTGCCGAGTTGTCTGGCCCCAAGTCATGGTTCCTGCCGTTCGACCGCGGCTATAAGGATGGGGCCGGTAACGGTCCTAATCCAAACGGGATGATAACGGACTACCTGTGGCGCGAGATCCTGGCGCCGTCATCACTGGCCGACATCATCGAGAACTACGCCCAGGTCGTCACGCGTAAGGATGCGAAGACGGGAAGAAGGTCGCAGACGACCATCTTCCCTCGCTACCACCAACTAGACGTCGTGCGCCGACTTCTTGCGGACGTCGCAGCCAAGGGTGTTGGTCACCGCTATTTGATCCAACACTCAGCGGGCTCTGGGAAGTCCAACTCGATTGCATGGCTGGCACACCAGTTGACAGAGCTTCAGTACAACGGGCGCTCCGCGGTCGACTCAGTGCTTGTCGTTACCGATCGGCGGGTGCTGGACGGGCAGATCAAGGAGACAATCAAGTCCTTCACGCAGGTCGGGTCCACTCTGGCGCACGCCGAGCACGCAAGTGACCTGAAGGCGGCAATTGAGCACGGCAAGAGGATCATCATCACGACGGTGCAGAAGTTCCCCTACATTGTGGGGAGCCTAGGGGCCGATCACCGGGAGCGGAAATTCGCGGTCATCATCGACGAGGCGCACTCATCGCAGACCGGTAAGGCCGCCGCCGCACTGTCGGGATCGCTCTCGGCACACGGCGAGAAGGATGAGGACGAGACCGGCGAAGACATCCTGCTTCGCTTGGCCGAACAGAAGAAGCTGCCAGCCAACGCATCATACTTCGCTTTCACCGCTACACCGAAGAACAAGACGCTGGAAATGTTCGGCGAGCCTATCCCCGGTGAAACGCGCAAGCGACCTATCCACTCATACACCATGAAACAGGCGATCCAGGAGAAGTTCATCCTTGACGTATTGGCAGGGTATGTGCCTGTCAACAGCTATTACAAGCTTGTCAAGACAGTGGAGGACGACCCGGAGTTCGACGTCAACAGGGCCGGTAAGAAACTCCGCGCCTTCGTCGAGGGTCACGAGACGGCCATACGTAAGAAGGCCGAGATCATGGTCGACCACTTCCATGCCCAGGTCATCGGGAAGCACAAAATCGGCGGCAAGGCCCGGGCGATGGTGGTGACCAAGACTATTGCTCGCGCGATCGACTACTATGAGGCGGTCCGCGACTACCTCGTCGAACGAGGTAGTCCGTACAAGGCGATCGTTGCGTTTTCGGACTTTGAGCGGGACGGAAAGAAGGTAACCGAGGCCGACTACAACGGCTTCCCCGGCAAGGACATACCGGACCGGATCCAGGAGGACCCGTTCCGAATCCTGATCGTGGCGGACAAGTATCAGACCGGGTACGACGAGCCACTCCTGCACACGATGTACGTCGATAAGCCGCTTTCGGGGGTGCTTGCTGTGCAGACCTTATCCCGGCTGAACCGAGCAGTTCCGGGCAAGACGGACACGGCTGTGCTCGACTTCGCGAACACTGCCGACCAGATTGAGGCCGCTTTCGCGGATTACTACCGCACCACCATATTGGCGGGGGAGACAGACCCCGACAAGTTGCACGAACTCCAAGCGGCGCTCGCGCAGTCTGGCGTGTACGGGTCAGAGCACGTGGATCGCTTCATCGAACTGTTCCTAGGAGATGCCGATCGATCGCAGCTGGATCCCATCCTCGACCACTGCGCGGCGGTGTACATCGAGCAGTTGGACGAAGACGGCCAGATTGAGTTCAAGAGCATGGCCAAGGCGTTCTTGCGTACTTACTCGTTCCTGTCGCTCGTTCTGCCCTTCACGAACGTCGGATGGGAGAAGCTGTCCATCTTCCTGGGGCTGCTCATCCCTAAGCTGCCGGCGCCCAAGGAGGTCGATCTCGCGGCCGGCATCCTGGAGACGATCGACATGGACTCCTACCGCATCGAGAAGCGTGAGGAGATAAAGATCGTTCTCGCAGACGAAGAGGGCGAGCTGGCTCCGGTTCCGACCGGGGGCATCGGGCACATCGCGGACCCGGAGCTTGAGCGGCTCTCGGCTATCCTGGACCAGTTCAATGATCTGTTTGGGAACATCAACTGGCAGGACGTCGACCGCATCCGTGAACGTATCGCGACGGAGATCCCGAGCAAGGTTCTTGCCGATGAGGACTACGCAAACGCGCGGGCGAACAACGATGCTGACAACGCCAGGCTCGCCCTCGATCAAGCGCTGCAGAAGGTAATGCAGGGGATGCTTCGAGACGAGACGCAGTTGTTCAAGCAGTTCGTTGACAACCCCGACTTCAAGGCGTGGCTTACTGACGCCATCTTCAAGACCACCTATAAGAGGCCGCCGGACCGCGATTCGCCGGCCTGATTGAACCTCGTTTCGAGGCTCGTGCAGGATCGACGGCGCCCAGCGCCGACGGTCGTAGCTGAGGCGGCCCTCGTAGGCCTTCGCGCGCTGCGGCGGGCTGTCGACATCGAAATCTACTGCAGACGACTGGATCCGCCGTACCTTCCAACCCGCCTCACGTAGGGTCGGAGGATCCTCCCGCGTTCGCCTGGCGAATGACCTTCTTCATCGCCGCGCGTGCCGCTGTCAGATCTGCCTGCAACTCTGCGATTTCGTCCTGCTGCTGACGGGATTGAAGTCTTGCAGCGTCTAGATCGCGCTGCAGGCTGTGGTTTCGTTCGCTCAGGCCCTCAATGCGAGTGACCAAGTCGTCGTGGGAGGTGGTGTCCAACTTGCTGCCCAATTGAAGCCGGAGCCGCGCCTTGAGATGGTCTCTCTCCTTACGGGTCTCGCGAAGTTCGGCTCGTGTCAGCGCGAGGTCGTTGAGCAAGCTCTGCCGAGATACGGACGGTTGCGCTGCAGGCGCTGGAGGTGATGGGGCTGGGCCATGCGCAACCTGCTCTCGCATAGCGCCCTCGATCGCCTCCCGGAGGCCGGGGGCCTTGACCAGCCAGATCGACACCTGCGCTTCCCGTGCGACGCCCGCGAAAGTGATGGGCACGCCGTGGGATACCTGGCGGTCAAGCGCGGCCAAGACGCGGGTCCGCTTGCCGGCGCTGTCGGCTCGGCGGGCAGCTGTGAGAGCCGCTGCATTGCCCGGCCTCGGATTCATGGGTCCTCCCTGTGCCGCTCGGCGACGGTAAGGGGAAGCATCTGCCGTCCCTTGCCCTCGCCCGCGCGAGCCTTACGCAGTACCACCGTGGCCTGCTCGATCTCGACTCGTTCTTCGTGGGGAAGCCGGGCGAGGTCGGCAGCGATGCGCTCCAAGACCGTCTTGTAGCCCTCGATCTGCGCCGCGAGATTGTCAATGACGAATTGACTCGCTTCCATGGCCAGTGCTTCCTCGTGGTTCACCCTCAGGCGGGCGATCTCGTCCTCGACGGCTGCGCGATAAGACGGATCGGGCCGGTAGAACCCGCAGCCAGCGCACTGGAAGCGAATTGGGCAGGACTGGCCGCCCGCGGCAACGTTGCGGGGCTCAGTGCAGTTGCCATAGGGGACGGCGACGCTCTGCAGCTCGTAGCTCGCACCTGCCGCTCCTGGGGTCGGGTTCCCGTAGCGGTCGCGCGCGTGCTTCGCCACGACCTTCTGGGCCTGGCGCTTCCTCTTCGAGGAAACTTGGTAGTACGTCTGGGTCGTCTGCAGGTCCTTGTGATCCATCAGGTCACGCAGGGTTTCGGGGTCCACGCCCGCGTCTGCGTGGCGCTGGGCGTACGAGTGCCGTAGCGCGTAGGGGAAGATAAGGGCCTTGTCGAACGGGACCCCGTCCCCGCTCGGGTCGATCAACTCGCTCAGGAGCGTTGGAACCTGCCGCAACCACACCCGCCAAGTGTTGGAGATGGTTCCAGGCCACAGGTGGTGCAATTGCGCTCTCGTTGTGGCTGCCGGAAAGAGCCACCTGGCGTGTGCCTCAGGCAACTCGACTGCCTCGATTGCAGCCCTCCACCGGAGGATGTTCTCTGCCTCGGATTGTCGGATGGGCAGTCGTCTTCCCATCCGCTTAGCTTTGTGGTTGTCGTATATGAGCCAGTAGCCGCCGGCGTCCTGACTGATGCATTCGCGTCTTAAGGCGGCAATCTCGAGCGGCCGGCGCCCCGTGTCACGGAGTATGCGATAGATCGTCTGGTGCATGTGTTGAACGAGGTGTGGGGGAAGCGTCCCGTGCGGGATTCCAACGCCGAGCCAATCCAGGTGCTTGTCGAGCTGGTCGATGACGCTCTCTGGCAGGGACTTTCCGATGTTGTCCTCGTCTTGCTCAGGCTCCTTGATGTTGTGGATGTTGAGCCGTGCGAAGGAGCCGGGAAGAGTCTTGAGGCTGTCGGTTCGACGCCCGTAGTCGACAAGTGCGACGAAGGAGGCGAACCTCTGCGACCGCATTCGAGCGGTGTAGAGTGTGCCGTCCTTTTTCGTCATGGCAACAAATGCTTGAAAGACGAGACTCATGTCAGCGGCGGTGAGAACCGCGGGGTCGTTGCCGCCGTCGGCTCGACTTCCTAGTACGTGTGACGCCACGGACGCGGCACGGACCATCTCGCGGAGGGCGGGGCTATGAGGTCGGACAACTCGACCCCAGTCGAGCGCCAGCTCGCGTAGCCACGGCTGCCGGATTCCACCGAAGTCGAGGGTCCCCTGGTTTACCCTCCGCCCGTAACCGATGTTTCGCGGAAGCCCAACTTCTACGAGATCCCACCGTTCGGATGCAGTGGGGTCGACGCCGCGGAAAGCCCGGTGACCACGCTGAATCAGGGCGCTCAGAGTGCTCCACACTGCGCGCTCATTCGCCGTTGGGAGCTGGCCGTCGGTCACTGCACGGGTCAGACGGTCATCCAGACAGGTCTGGACGACGGAGAGCATGGCGACGATCCCCCGTAGCGCGGTCGGGTCGAGCGGTCGGTTGTTGGAATCCCGCTCAGCCAGTGCGTACAGGGGTTCTGCACGGACCTGAGGGTGCAGCGTTCTCAACGAGAACATGTGAGCGCCGAGGAAGGGAGTCCCCCTCGCGATGAAGTTCGTGAGACTCAGATCCGGGTCCCGCCCCAGGTCACGCTTCCATCGCCCCCGGTGGTAGGCGCAGAGCACGTAGGTGTTCTCGCTCGTGTTCGGGCACCCGGCCACCCGACAGGAGGGTGCTGGCGGTAGCGGCTCTTGCGCGAGCAGCCAGTCAGCGAAGACGGCGCCTTGACGGGCCTTCCGTCTCCACCTGGCGTAGTGCCGGCGGCACACTTCCAGTGCGTGCCGCCCTCGGGTGCACCCTTCGACGAGGCATGTTCCCGTTCGCTGCGTCGGACGGCGGCCCTCATAGCTGGACCGGTGGATGGCGTCGAAGGCTTCGTCGGTGAGGCCGCTCTTTCGCTTCGCCTTGCCGCAGGAAGTGCAGCGGGTCATGGCCCCCACGATGGCGTCACAGTCTGGCGTGAGGCAGCGAAATGCTCGGGTCATTGGGTTGTCCAGATCCCCGATGAACAGCAGCGTGTCCGAATCCCACTCACCCGGGCGCCAAGGTGTCGATGTGTGCTCCGCGAGCCAGGCTTGCCAGCCCGTCTCGACCTTGGGCGCGGCCCCGTCGTTCGGGAAGAGAGCAACCGTCTCGGCGCGAATCATGAGCGGGTCCTGGCGGCCTTCTCAACGGCGGCGCGCATCTCGGTACTTGACACGTCGCGGTACATCGACATGGAGTGCGGGGACATGTGTCCAAGAATCCGCTGAACAACATCCCGGTCTACCCCGTTGCGGAGCCAATTGGTCGCTGCCGTGTGGCGTAGCGCATGTGGGTGGACGCGGACGCCGCTTCGCTTCTGCAGCGACTGAAATAGATCTCGCACGTTGCTGTAGGACACTGCCGCGCCGCGGGGTTCTCGGTAGAGGTTCACCAACACCATGTCGTTGGCCTCGGCCTCCGCAACTCGATCCCTTTCCGCTTGGTACACGGCGTAGAGCCCCACCAGGTCGGCGGTTACAGGGACGTGTCGGGCTTTGCGCGACTTGGCGAGCGCCCCGTTCGGGTTGCGCCGCCGGCGAACGTGGACATGTGCCCCCGTGACGGCACAACCAAGAGAGCGGGAGTCGGGGAGAAGGTGCATGTCCTCCCGCCGCAATCCCAACGCCTCGCCGATGCGCAGGCCGGTCTCAAGGAGGAGGTGGAACAGAAAGCGATCACGAACGTTGTGGATGACACCAACGATGGCGTCGACGTCAGCGTCGTCGAGCACATGGATCGGCCGCTCGACGGTGTTGGCCCTAAGAAGACGGGCGCGAACAATCGGAGGGGAGCTGCTCTCGCCCAGGGGCATCCCCTGCGGCAGGAGGTGGAGGGATCGGGGCTCCGAAAGCTGGTTCGCCGTAGCCTCTGGAATACGGCCGCTGCGTGCGCAGTGCCGCAGGAATCCGCACAACGCTATCAAGTGCTGATCCACCGTCTTGCCCACTATGAGCTGTGGTTCGTGTCGCTTCGAACCTGGCCTCGCGGTTGCTTGAAGGGCTCGCTTATACCTGATCAGGTCCTTCAGAGATATCGTCCGGTAGTCGACGTGCTCGTCGGCGCACCAGCTCAGGAAGCGGGCGATCCGACCGGCGTAGGCCCGCTGAGTGTTGATCGAGTGGCCAGCAGCTGAGAGCGCCGTTAGGTAGTGCACACCATCCTCATGCAGACCCCAGTCCTCGTCGATGACCACCCACGAGACGTCGCCAGATGAGTGCACCGCTCGCTCCGCGCTGTACCTGACCACACGGCCTCCTATGACTGCACCTGTTGGATAGCAGCACCCACTGACACAACGCGGGGATCAGCTCCAGTGCCCACAGCTCTGATCCGCCCGCAGATAACGACGGTGCCCACCGCGTACTCGGCAGTGCTCATCCCGGCCTCACCGGTGGCGCGGACACGGGCCCAGCGGGCCCGCAACCAGCCGGCGTGCGGAGTCGCCCCCTCGGTGGCCGCGGAGCTGTCGGGCAGTGCCAGGGAGTCGGGCTGGGGCGCGGCGTTGCTGGTCACGGTGCCTCCTCGTTCTCGGCCCGCCGTCCGGGCCGTCGCCTCCGACCCTCGCGGTGGGCGCTCCGCACCTCCATGAGCCGGCGGCATCTGTGGATCCCGCGACCGCCTGTGGACCGCGGACCGGCTCAGCCGAAGACGTCGGCCGCGATGCCGAGGACGAGGGGCACCACACCGAGGCAGAGGAAGGCCGGCAGGAAGCAGGCCCCGAGCGGGGCCAGCACCCACACACCGGCCCGGCGCACGGCGGCGTCGGCGCGGCTGCGCGCCTCCGCGCGGAGGTCGGCGGCGAGCGCCTGCACCGCGGGCACCACCGCGGACCCGGACTCCCCCGCCCGCACCAGCACCCGGCCCAGCCCATCGAGGTCGGCAGGGACGTCGGACCACGCGCGCGACGGTGGCGCTCCCATCCGGTAGAGGGCGGCGACCGTCGCCAGGGCGGGTCCCGGAGCGCCGGGGAGCACCGAGGCCACGGCGGCGACGGCTCCGCCCACGGGCATCCCCGCCCTCAGGCAGACGGCGAGCAGGTCACAGGCCACCGGCAGGTCCGCGGATGACCCGACGCCGGCCGACCGTTCGTCCCCGCCTCGGCGCAGCAGGCGCTCGATGCCCGCGGCGACCACGGCCGCGGTCACCGCTCCCAGGAGCCCACCCACCAGGAGCCCGGTCGCGACCCCCGCCGTGCCGGCGAGCGCCCAGCGGCGGCGGGGGCCGACATCGGCGCCTCCCGCGGGAGGACCCGCCTCCGCCACCTGCGGCACGGAGAGGCGCCGCACGCGGCGGAGGACCAGCGTCCGCCGAGGCGGCCAGACCAGCACCGCCGCCGCCAGGAGCAGTGCGGCGGCGTGCCCGCTCACCGCACGGCCCGGCTGACGAGACGGTCCGACCAGGCCAGGCCCGCGACCTCCAACCCCACCCCGGCCACGAGCAGCACCTGACCGGTCCCCGTCGTCGTGAGCACGCGCCACGGGTCCGCGCCGACCCCACCGCCCATCGCCAGCGCGAGCAGGGGGAGTCCGGCCAGCAGCACCGTGCTCGCCCGGGACCCCGCCGTGGCCGCCCGGAGGTCCAGCCGGTACCGGCGGCGGGCCCGCAGGTCGTCCTCCACCGCTCCGACGACGGCCGCCAGGGAACAGCCGGAGCGCTGGCTGAGCAGGGTCGCCGCCGAGACACGCTCCAGGGCATCGCCCAGGAGCCCGGCGTCCGCCGGCGCCGGGGCCGTGGGTGCGCGGACGGCGCGGGCCAGGGCCCTCCCGCTGTCGGCGTCCGCGCAGGCGGTCACGGCCGCCGCCGTCGCACCCTCCAGCGACCGGCCGCTGCGCAGCTCGGCAGCGAGGGCACCGAGCGCCTCGGCCAGCGCCAGCACGCGCGCTTCCTCCCGGTTGCCGGCGCGGCGTCGTTCTCCGGCCCGCGCCGCCAGGGACGCGACCACCCCGGCGAGCCCGGCGACCAGCGGGGTGCTGAGGAGGGCGCCTCCGGCCGCCGCCGCGACCCCGCACAGCAGGGGCACCGACGCGGCAGGCACCGACCACGGCGTGCGCCACCGGGGGCGCACGCTCGCCACGCGCCGCGCACGGAGCAGCGCCCGGTTCCCCGGCCACGTCACCAGGGCGGCACCGAGCAGGAGCAGTGCGGCGGTCACCCCGACGCTCCGGACACATGGTCCAGCAGCGCGGCCAGCCGGTCCGCGCCGGGACACGCGCCACCGTCTGCGCGCCAGCCGGCCTCGACGACGACCAGCTCCCCGGATCGGCGGACCACACCGATCTCCTCGACCCGCCGTCCGGACGGCGTCCGGCGCAGGTGCACGACGACGGCCAGCGCCGCGGCCGCCTGGCTGTGCACGGCCAGGCGGTCGAGACCGGCGGCGACACCGAGCGCCTCCAGCCGGGCCGGCACCTCGGCCGGCCGGTTGGCGTGCAGGGTGCCGCAGCCGCCGTCGTGGCCGGTGTTCAGCGCGGCGAGCAGATCGGTGACCTCGGCACCGCGCACCTCGCCCACCACCAGCCGGTCCGGGCGCATGCGCAGGGCCTGCCGCACCAGGTCGCGCAGGGTCACCTCGCCCACCGACTCCACGTTCGGCGGCCGCGTCGAGAGCCGGACGACGTGCGGGTGCGCGGGGGCCAGTTCCGGCGCGTCCTCGCACAGCACCAACCGCTCGCCCGCAGGGACGACGCCGAGCAGCGCGGACAGCAGCGTCGTCTTGCCCGACCCGGTGCCTCCGGTGACGAGGAAGGCGTGCCGGCCGGCGATGAGGGCGTGCAGCAGGGTCGCGCTGCTGCCGGGGAGGGTGCCACGCTCGGCCAGGTCGCCCAGGGACAGCGAGGCCCGGCGCAGCACCCGCAGGGACAGGCAGGTCCCGCTCCCCGACACCGGCGGCAGCACCGCGTGCAGCCGGGTGCCGTCGGGCAGCCCGACGTCGACCCACGGAGCTGCGTCGTCGAGCCGCCGCCCGGCCGCGGCTGCCAGCCGGACGGCGAGCCGGCGCACGGCGTCCTCGTCGGCGAACCGGACATCGCTGCGCTCGAGGCCTCCGCCGCGGTCGACCCACACCTCCTCGGGCCCGTTGACCAGCACGTCGGTGACCCCGGGCGCACGCAGCAGTACTTCGAGCGGTCCGGCGCCGGCCAGCTCGTCGACGGTGTCCCGCACCGCCCGCAGCACGTCGTCGTCACCGAGCAGACCGCCGGACTCCTCGCGCACCAGTGCGGCGACCGAGGCTCGGGTCGGCACTCCCGGCTCGAGCGCGAGGCGGGCACGGACCCGGTCGACCAGGGGCGGTCCGCTCACGCCGCGACCCCGGCCGTCCGGGAGACCTGCGCCAGCACCCGGCGGGCCACCGCTCCCAGCGGGGAGCGCGCACCGACACCGGGCGGCTCGCCACGCTCGCCGCGGGGAACCGCGCTCCGGTCGTGACCGAGCTCCGCGAGCACCGGCAGCCCCGCCACGTCGGCGACCTCGTCGACCGACAGCCCTCCGGTGACGCGACGGACGACGAGCTGCGCCCCCGCCCACGCCGCGGGGCGACCGTCCAGGCCGGGACCGCCCAGGAGGCGGGCCACCGACGCGGCCCGCAGCCGTCCCGGGACGACGAGCACCGCGAGGTCGGCCTCGGCCAGCACCGGATCGGCGAGCTCGGGACGGGCCGCGCGGGGCAGGTCCACGACGACCGGCCACCCGCCGGCTCGGCCGGCCTCGACCACCGACTGCAGCGCCTCCGCGGGGACGTCGTCCGGTACCGAGCGGGAGGCCGCCAGGACGGAGACGCCGCAGACCTCGGGCAGGGCGGCCATGAGGGCGTCGCCGGCGACGCGACCGCGCAGCCCGGCGAGCTCCGGCCAGCGCGGCCCCTCGGTGTGCTCCGCGCCGAGGAGCAGGTCCAGTCCACCGCCCCAGCCATCGGCGTCGACGAGCAGCGCTCCGTCGTCGGCGGCCGCGGCCAGCGCAACCGCCGCGGCCACGGTGCTGGCCCCCGCGCCGCCACAGCTGCCCCCGACGACGACCAGCGCCCCCCGGTCGACCGGGGAGCGCAGCGCCGCGGCGACCCGCGCCACCAGCCACCCCTCGTCGTCGGGCAGGACCGCCACCCGCTCGGCGCCCAGCTCCACCGCCGCCGCCCATGCACCGGGCGGCGGCTCGCCGGGAGCGACCACGACGACGCCCGGGCGCCGGGGCAGCGCCCGGACGGCGGCGGCCGCGAGGACGTCGGTACCGAGCAGGACCAGCGGCGCGTCGCGGTGGGCCCGGCGCAGTGCGGGCCCACCGGAGGGCACCTCGGGCTCGGCACCGGCGGCGGCCAGCAGCCGCAGGAGGTCGTCGAGGAGCTCCTCGTCGGCGGCGACGACGAGCGGGCGGTGCGGGAGGGGACGGAGAGCTGCCACCGCCCCAGCGCACAGTCATCGCCCCCGGTGGCGGGAGGGGCGCACGGGATCTGTGGACAACCCGAACGGGTGTGGACAGGAAGCGATCCCCGTCACCGTCGCCCTGTCCACTTACAGTCGTGAACCGTGACCCGCGCAGCGGCGTTCTTCGACCTGGACAAGACGGTCATCGCCAAGTCCAGCACCCTGGCCTTCGGCCGGCCGTTCTTCCAGGGCGGGCTGATCAACCGCCGCGCCGTGCTCAAGGGCGCCTACGCCCAGTTCGTCTTCTCCCTGTCCGGCGCCGACGCCCAGCAGATGGAGCGGATGCGCGCGCAGATCACGCAGATGTGCACCGGCTGGGACGTCACCACGGTGCACGAGATCGTCCGCGAGACGCTGCACGACATCGTCGACCCGCTGATCTACGCCGAGGCCGCCGACCTGATCGAGGAGCACCGGGCGGCGGGCCGGGAGATCGTGATCGTCTCCAGCAGCGGTGCGGAGATGGTGGAACCGATCGGCGAGCTGCTGGGGGCCGATCGGGTGGTCGCCACGCGCATGGTGACCGTCGAGGGACGCTACACCGGGGAGATCGACTTCTACGCGTACGGGGAGAACAAGGCGGTCGCGGTCCGCGAGGTGGCCGCCGAGAACGGCTACGACGTGGCCGACTGCTACGCGTACAGCGACTCGATCACCGACCTGCCGATGCTGTCGGAGGTCGGCCACCCGACGGCGGTGAACCCCGACCGAGGGCTGCGCAAGGCCGCCGTCGAGCGCGGCTGGCCGGTTCTGGAGTTCACCCGGCCGGTGTCCATGCGTTCGCGGTTCGCCGTGTCCTCGGCGCCGGTGGTGACCGGCGCGGCGATGGGCGTCGGTGCCGCGGTGGTCGGGCTGGCCTGGTACGCCCGGCGGCGCGCCCTCCGCGAGGGCGCTGCCGGTCCCTCCACCCCACTCCCCGGCCGGCGTCGGCGCCGCGGCGCCTGACGAGCCGACCGGCGCCGCGGCGCCTGACCAGCCGACGGCCGCCGCGATGCCTGACGCGGGCGCCGCTTCGCCCGGCCACCGCGGCTCACGGTCACCACCGGCCGGTCCCACCGCGGACCCGCGGACGAGGTCAGCCGCGGAGCAGGCTCTCGCAGATCGCCAGGCCCTCCACGGCGCCGTGCTCGGTGGCACGGCAGCAGTGCACCAGCCATCTCGCCACGCCCTCCGGCCGTCCGGAGGCGTACCCGGCCAGCGCCGCCGCGTACGCCTCCCGCCCCAGCTCGACGAAGCCCACCTCGGGCACCGACACCGCCTTGGGGTCCAGCCCGCGGGCGATGCCGGTCAGCCGGGCCGCCGCCCGCGCCACGATCCCGTCGGCGACGCCGAACGGCGCCAGCGCCGCCAGCTCGCCGTGGACGAGCGCGGCGAGGACCACTGCAGGCACCTCGGTCGTCCCGGTGACGAGGGAGAACAGCCCGCTCAACCGCGGGCCGGCGTGCTGGGCCGGCCGGCCGAGGGCGGCCCGGTCGGTGAGGTCCGCCGCGGCCAGTACGTGCAGCCGGGCCAGCACCTGCCCCGGTGCCCGTGACCAGGTGTCGACCATCGACCCCAGCGCCACCGAACTGCGCAGCGCGCCCTGCACGACCGGGTCGTCCACCTGCCCGGCGCGCAGGCCGGACAGGGGCACGTCGACCCCCTCCAGCGCGGCCGAGGCGCGCGCGCCTCGCAGCGCGGACTCCGCACTCACGCCCGCGGACTCGCGCCGCAGCACCCGGTGGCCGAGCAGCCGGTCGATTCCGCTGCGGGCGGCCAGGGCCGCGTCCCGGACGCCGGGCAGGTCCAGCAGCGGCATCAGCGGGTCGGGGGCGCCCGGACGGGCGGGCCGGGCGGCGCCGGGGCGGACGGGGATGGTCACGACCACGACGGTACGAGGGAGCCGGCGGTGACCCGCGGCAGGCTGGCTACCCTCGCTCCCACCATGGCCCGGCCGCTGACCCTGCTCCTCGTCCGCCACGGGCAGAGCGAGTGGAACGCCGCGGGCCTGATGCAGGGGCAGACGGCCCACGTGCCCCTGACCGACCTCGGGCACGCGCAGGCCTCGGCGGCGGCCCGGGAGCTGCGGGACCTGCGGCCGGGCGTCCTCGTCTCCAGCGACCTGCGGCGCGCCGTGCAGACCGCCGAGCACTGTGCCCGCGCGACCGGTCTGCCCTTCACCACGACCGCCGCGCTGCGCGAGCAGGCCTACGGGGTGCTCGAGGGCCGCCCGTCCCGCGACCTGTGGGACGTCGTCGACTGGGACGACCCGCACTGGGCGGCCGACGGCGGGGAGAGCCTCGCGGAGCTGCACGGCCGGGTCGCGGCGTACCTGGAACACCTGTGCGCCGAGCCGCCGGCGGACGTCGTCGCGCTGGTCACCCACGGCGACACGATCCGGGCCGTGCAGGCGGTCGCCACGGGGCTGGGCCCCGACGCACTGCCGGCGGTCACGCCGCACAACGGCAGCGTGACCCGGCTCGAGGTCCAGCTGTGAGGCCCACCGGATGACACGGGCCCGGGCCGACCGGGGAGCCGCCGGAGCCCGCGACGGAACGGCCGCCCGCCGGTGAGGTGGACGGGTCCGCTCGAGGCCGCCGCGATGCTGACGGTCCTGCCGGTCCCGGCTCGCGCGGCGGCGGGGACCCGGGGCGTGCTGCCGTGGGCTCCCCTCGTGGGCCTGCTGCTCGGCGGCGTCGCCACCGGGGTGGCCGTGGCGGGCGCACACCTGGTCGGCCCGCTGGTGGGCGCGGTGCTGGGGGTGGCGACCCTGGCGGCACTCACCCGCGGACTGCACCTGGACGGCCTCGCCGACACCGCAGACGGGCTGGGCCCGCTGCGCGGGCGGGAGCGGGCACTGCAGGTCATGCACCAGGGGGACGTCGGTCCGTTCGGCGTCGTGACCCTGGTCCTGGCCGTGCTGCTGCAGGTCTCGTGCGCGGCCGTGCTGCTGGCCGACGACCACGGGTGGCTCGGGCTCTGGACGTCGGTGCTCACCGCCCGGATCGCGATGGCGCGCACCGGCCTGCGGGGGGTCGCGCCGGCGGAGGGTTCCGCGCTGGGCCGCGCGGTCGCCGGCACCGTGTCCGGGCGGTGGTTCGGCGGCTGCCTCGTGGTCTGCGTCGTCCTCATCGGGGTCGCGGCCGCCGGCGACCCGGTGCTCGCCGGTCAGCTCCTCGGCGGCGCCGCAGCGGGCCTGGCCACAGCCGAACTCCTCCTGCGCCGGGCGCGGACCCGCCTCGGCGGGGTCACCGGCGACGTCATGGGCGCGATGGGCGAGACGACGGCCACGGTCACCCTACTGGTGGCCGCGGCCGTCGTCCCCTGATCGTCAGCGGCGGCGGAGCAGCCCGCTCAGCATCCCGCTGATCCCGGAGGCGGCGGTGGTGGGTCGTCCGCGACCGGTCGACCGGGCCGTCGTGCGGCCGAAGCCGCGGCTGGTCGAGGCCCGCCCGGCGGCCGACCGGCCCGTCGTCGCGCGTCCGGCGGTGCGCCCCGTCTTCCGCCCGGCGGCGCCGCCGCCACGCGCGGCGCTGCGTGCAGTGTTCTCTGCCGTGCCCATCAGTCGTCCGAGGATGCTCATGCCGAGGGGTTACCCGGGCCCGGCTGGTCGATGCACGCGTTCGACGGCAGGTCAGCGCAGCAGCAGCCGCCGCACCGACCCGACGAGCCAGTCGACGTACTCCTCGAGGCTCCAGCCGCGGACGCCGATGAGCGCGTCGGACAGCTCGTGGGTGAACACCGCCCACCAGATGTCGGTGGCGCGGTCGACGTCCAGGTCGGGCCGCAGCCAGGCGGCGAGGGCCTCGACCAGCGCCCGGTTGTCCTGGTAGCGGCGGCGCCCGTACTCGGTCCACGCGGCGGCGATCTCCGGATCGGCGGCCGCGGCGGCGGCGAAGACCGCCAGCATGGGGGCGGTCAGCGGCACGTAGCGCAGCGCGATCTCCCGCAGCGCCGCGAGCTTCTCCTCGAGCTCGGGGGCGCCGAAGAACCGCTGGAACCGCTCGCGGGCCAGCAAGGGAGCGTCCTCGTCGTCCCCGGCGACGGAGCGGTCGACGCAGGCGAGGAGCAGCGCCGCCTTGCCGCCCTGCGCGAACACGGTCGGCACGGAGACGCCGGCGGCCGCCGCGACGTCCCGCATGGTCGTCCCGACGTACCCGCACTCGAGGAAACAGCGGCCCGCCGCGTCGAGCACCGCGATCCGCGTCTGCTCGGCCTGCTGGGCCCGCAGCGCTGAGCGGTAGACCCTCTTGCCCTCCGTCACAGGTTCACCATAGCATCGCTTTATTCGTTTTATTGTCACTCAGCTCAAAGGAGAGCACCCGTGACCGCCACCGCCTCCGTCGACCAGCTGCTGCTCCCCGGCCAGGCCGCCGCCCCCGACGGGCCGATCGACCTGGCCGCGATGTACCTGATGCACCGCGCCTTCCGGCGCGACCTGGACGCCTTCACGAGGGTCACCGCCGACGTCCCCGTGGCCGACCGGCGACGCTGGCGGCTCGTGGCCCGCCGCTTCGGGCTGTTCGCCAGCGTGCTGCACAAGCACCACACCGGTGAGGACGCCGGCCTGTGGCCGCTGCTGGCCGAGCGCGGTGCGGACCGGGCCGTGCTCGACGCCCTCGAGGAGGAGCACGCCGTCGTCGACCCGTTGCTCGCCGCGTGCCGCACCCACCTCACTGCGCTCGCCCGCGGGCAAGCCGGGGAGGACGCCCGCCGGGCGCTGACCGACCGGACCGCCGAGCTGCGCGACGCGCTCTGTGCACACCTCGCGCACGAGGAGCGCGACGGGATGGCGCTGGTGCAGGCCCACCTCACGCAGGAGGACTGGGACCGGCTCGACCACGAGGTGTTCGCCAAGGAGTACCGGCCGCACGAGATCCCCGCCGTGCTCGGCTGGGTGGTCTCGGGCCTCACCGACGAGCAGGTCCGCCGGCTGCCCGGGGCCACGCCGCTGCTGATCCGCGCCGGCCGGCTCATGGCCCGCCGGCTGGAGCGCGGGGACGCACGCGTCTTCGGCGCCGCGCCCGGCCGCACCACCGCCTGAGCGGCCCGCGGATCACGCCCGCGGCGGCGGCCCGGACGAGCCGCGCACCACGAGCCCGGTCGGCAGCACCGTGACCGTCTCGGCCGCTGCCCGCGGAGCAGGTCCGGCAGCGCACCGGCGGCCACCTCGCCCTTGCGCCGGTGCGGCTGCGCCACCGTGGTCAGGCCCAGCCGGACGGCGGGCTCGGCGTCGTCGACGCCCACGACGGTGAGGTCGGACGGCACCCGCAGGCCCAGCCGGGACGCCGTCCGCAGCGCGCCCTCCGCCGGCCGGTCGCTGAGGCAGAGCAGGGCCGTCGGCCGGGGCATGTGCGCCAGGACGGCGGCCACGCCCGCCTCTCCATCCTCGACGGTGCTGCCGGTGCCCTCGGCGACCGGGACGCCGGACCGGTCGACCCCGGCCGCCTCGGCCGCCGCCCGGTAGCCGGCCAGCCGGTCCCGGGTCACCGCGTAGGTGGCCGCCTCCTGCGCGGGCAGGTCCACCAGCCGGCGCTCGGCCCGCCGGGTCAGCCCGAACGCGACCACGCCCAGGCCCCGGTGCCCCAGCCCGCCCTTACGACGGAGGAGAGCGGTCTGCTCCTTGCCGGCACGCCGCTGGGCTGGGCCACCGCGGCCGCGGGCGCGGCGGTCGCCGTCGTCCTCCGGCGTCACGAGCGGACGCGCTCGTGACGCCGAGAGGTGCCGGGGAGGCTCAGTCGGCGCCGAGGGCGTCGGCCATCCGGTGGTGCGGCACCGCCTCGTCGGCCCGGCTCTGCCGCTCCAGCGTCCGCGCGAGCGCCCGACGCGCCCACCCGTTGGCCGGGGCGAGCTCGACCAGCCGGCCCAGCGCCTCCTCGGCGCGGCCGAGCTGCGCGGAACCGAAGTAGGCGCGGGCCAGGAGCTCGAGCGCCGCCTGGTTCGCCGGCTCCGCCTCGACGACGGGCACCAGCACCTTGGCCGCCTCGATCGGCTGCCCCATGGAGAGGAACAGGTCGGCGCGGAGGAACTCGGAGTGCAGGTCCATATCGAACGGGCGGGTCATGCCCCGGTCAACGACGGCGGGCCCGGTGACCTTCCCGCATCCGGACGCCGCACCCAGGCCGAAGAGCAGGCACCAGCACCCCTCCCGCGAGGAGCGTCCCGATGGTCCTGCGTCCCCACTCCCGGCAGCGGACGACGAGCGCGACGCCCGACCCAGGTGCGCGCGTCCTGGTCGTGCACCGGATCGGCGCCGTCGTCGTCGGGCTGGTCATCGCCACCTTCGGCCTGCTCGGCTTCGCCGGCGGGCTGCCCTTCTTCTCCACCGAGGGGGAGCCGATCCTCGGGCTGTCGTCCAACGGCCTGCTGTCGGCGGTCTCCGTCGTCACCGCGCTGGTGCTGTTCGCCGCCGCCGCGCACGGGCCGCGGATCGCCTCGACGGTGATGATCGTCGTCGGGTCGCTGTTCCTCGTCTCGGCGCTGGCCAACCTGGCGGTGATGCGGACGAGCTACAACCTCCTGGCCTTCGAGTTCCCCAACGTGGTCTTCTCCGTCGTCGCGGGGCTCGTGCTGCTGCTGCTCGGGGCCTACGGCCGGGTCAGCGGCAACCTGCCGCCCGAGAGCCCCTACGCCCGCGCGCAGGAGCCCGTCGACGTCGCCGACGAGCGCCCCTCGACCGAGGCCGAGCACGCCGCCGAGCGGGCGATGCGGGACGCCGAGGTGGCCGTCGTCCAGCACACCGCCACCGGCGACCAGCGCCGCCGCGTCGAGGCGATGGCGCTCGTCTCCGGCCGGGCCGAGCGGCGCCGGATCTGGATGTCCTTCGACGCACCCGGCTGACGGCGGGGGGCGCGGCGGGGGGCGCGGCGGGTCCCGGGGCCCGCCGCCGGCGCCCCGTCGTCCCTTCCGCGGACGAGAAGCCGCGCGTGACACTCAGTGCCACCTCCTGGCACCATGTCGCGGGACGTGGCGGGCGTCACCGGCGCAGACCGGTCCCGCCGCCGGTGAGCAGCGAGTCGCGGAGGACGTCATGGCGAGCACGAAGGACTGGTTCGAGACCGTCGAGGAGGCCCAGCACCGCGCGAAGAAGCGGTTGCCGCGGTCGGTCTACCTGGCGCTGGTCGCCGGAACGGAGAAGGGCCTGACGGCGAACGACAACGTCGCCGCCTTCGACGAGATCACCTGGCGCCCGCACGTGGCCGACCTGGCCGCCAAGCGCGAGACGGCGACCACGGTCATGGGCCAGGAGGTCTCCATGCCGGTGCTCGTCTCGCCCACCGGCGTCCAGGCCGTGCACCCCGACGGCGAGGTCGCCGTCGCGCGGGCCGCGGCCGCCGAGGACGTCGCGATGGGCCTGTCCTCCTTCGCCAGCAAGCCGGTGGAGGAGGTCGGCGCCGCGCACGAGAAGATGCTGTTCCAGATGTACTGGGTCGGCTCGCGGGAGACGATCCTCGCCCGCGCCGAGCGGGCCCGCGCCGCGGGTGCCAAGGGACTGATCATGACGCTGGACTGGTCGTTCGCGTCCCGCCGCGACTGGGGCAGCCCGCCGATCCCGGAGAAGATCGACGTCAAGAACGCGCTGAAGTTCGCGCCCGAGGTGCTGCGCAAGCCGCGCTGGCTGGCCACCTACCTGCGCACCGGTGCGATCCCCGAGCTGAGCGTCCCGAACCTCGCCCTCGAGGGGCAGGAGCCGCCCAACTTCTTCGGCGCCTACGGCGAGTGGATGGGCACCGCCCTCCCGCGCTGGGAGGACGTCGCCTGGCTGCGGGAGCAGTGGGGCGGGCCGTTCATGCTCAAGGGCATCACCCGGGTGGACGACGCCCGCCGGGCGGTCGACGCCGGCGTGAGCGCGATCTCGGTCTCCACCCACGGCGGCAACAACCTCGACAGCACCCCCGGCGCGATCCGCTCGCTGCCGGCGATCGCCGAGGCCGTCGGTGACCAGGTCGAGGTGCTCATGGACGGCGGGGTGCGGCGCGGCGGCGACGTCGTCAAGGCGATGGCGCTGGGTGCCAAGGCCGTGATGATCGGCCGCGCCTACCTGTGGGGCATGGCCGCCAACGGGGAGCGCGGCGTGCAGAACGTGCTGTCGATCCTCCGGCAGGGCATCGACGAGGCGCTGCTCGGCCTGGGCAAGTCCTCGGTGCACGACCTCAGCCGCGAGGACGTCGTCCTGCCGGCGGGCTTCACGCGCAGCTGACCCGGGCGACCCGCCGGGCGGCGGGAATGACCCCGCGGCGGGAGGGCTTGCTCGTGGTCGTGCCCTCCCGCCGCCTGCGCCCGACCGCAGCCTTCTGGTCGGCGGCCACGCTGCTGGTCCTGGTCCTCGCCGCGTCGGGGGTGCCCTCGCCGCTGTACCGCGTCTACCAGGAGCGGTTCGGCTTCTCGGCCGGGGTGCTGACGACGGTCTTCGGCATCTACGCGATCGCGCTGCTGGCGGCCCTGCTGGTGGTCGGCCGGCTGTCCGACCACGTGGGGCGGCGCCCGGTGCTCGTCGTCGGCCTGCTCCTCCAGGTCGTCTCCGGCGTGCTGTTCCTGGCGGCCGACGGCGTGGGGTGGCTGCTGGTCGCCCGCGTGGTGCAGGGGCTGTCCGTCGGCACGCTGACCGGCACGCTGGGCGCGATGCTGCTCGACCTGCAGCGCCGCGACCGGCCGCTGGCCGCGATGCTCAACAGCGCCTCGCCGACGATCGGCCTGTCCATCGGGGCGGTCGGCGCCGGCGTCCTCGTCGAGTACACCGGCGAACCGACCCGCTGGGTGTTCGCCCCGCTCGTGCTGGCCTTCCTCGTCGCCACCGCCGCCGTCGCGGTCCTCCCGGAGACCTCACCGCGGATCCCGGGGTCGCTGGCGTCCCTGCGCCCGCAGGTGGGAGTACCGCGCGCGCACCGGGCTCCCTTCCTCGTCGCTCTCCCCTGCCTGGTCGCCACGTGGGCCCTGGGCGGGCTCTACCTCTCCCTCGGCCCGTCGCTGGCGGTCGGCGTGTTCGGCGTCGAGGGCCACCTCGTCGGCAGCCTGCTGATCCTGGCGATGCAGGGCAGCGGCGCGATCGGCTCGATCAGCATGTGGCAGGTGCTGCCGCACCGGTCGATGCTCACCGGGGCGCTGCTGTTCGCGGTCGGGGTCGGCATCACGATCACCGCGCTGGCCACCGGTTCCCTGACCCTGTTCTTCGTCGCCTCGGCGGTCTCCGGCTTCGGCTTCGGGGTGGGGTTCCTCGGCGCGCTCGGCACGATCACCGCCGGTGTCGCGCCCAGCGACCGGGCGGGGCTGCTCTCCAGCGTCTACGTCGCGGGGTACCTGGCGTTCAGCGTCCCGGCGGTCGTCGCGGGCATCGCCGTCGGGCACGTGGGACTGCGGCAGACCGCCGAGGTCTACGGCGCGGTGCTGATCGTCCTGACGCTGATCGCGGTGGCCGGGCTGCTGCGGCGGCGGCGCGTGGTGCGGCAGGAGACCGCCGTGGAGCAGGCCGAGCCGGTCGCCGCCTGACCCTCAGCCGTAGGGGTTGGCTTTGAGCAGCCGGGCCAGGTGCGCGGTGTTGGCCGCCAGCGTGGCGGTCGTGGACGCCACGGCCTCCGGCGTCTCCTCCAGGTCGATGTAGTCGGTGCCGCCCATGGCCTGGTCGTTCCAGTAGGTCCCGGCCTGCGACGGGATGGTGAAGCCGACGTCGTCCAGCGCCTGGAACAGGTCGGCGATGATCTTGTGCGCGCCGTCCTCGTTGCCCACGACGGCGGCCGCGGCGACCTTGCCCGCGACCAGCGGCCGGCCGGAGTCGTCGGTCTCCGACAGCTCGGCGTCGAGCCGTTCGAGGACGCGCTGGGCGACGCTGCTCATGTGCCCCATCCACGTCGGCGTGGCCACCACGAGGATGTCGGCCGCCATGATCTGCGCGCGGATCGCCGGCCACGCGTCGCCGTCGCCCATGTCCAGCTCGACACCCGGCTGCACGTCGTGGTCGACGACGCGGACGACCTCGCCGGTGACGCCGTGCCCGCCGAGCGCCTCCAGTACCTGGCGGGCCATGAGGTCACTGCTGGACGGCGCCGGGGACGGCTTGAGGCTGCACACCAGGGCGACGGCACGGAGGGGCGGGTCGTCGGTCACGACCGGCCCATGCCCGCCCCGCCTGCGGGTTCACACATGCACGAGGGCGGCGGGCACCTCTGCCGGGGTCGCGACGACGACCGCCGCGCCGGCCGCCGCCAGCTCGCCGTCCTCCGCCGGACCCCAGCCGGCCCCGATGCACGGCAGCCCGTGCGCGGCGGCGCCGAGCACGTCGTGCGCGCGGTCGCCGACGAGCACCGGCGCCCGGCCGTGCGGGTGGGCGGCCAGCGCGGCACCGACCACCTGGTCCTTGTGGCGCACCGCCCCGTCCAGCGTCGCCCCGTGGACGCTCGCGAACGCGGCCAGCAGGCCGGTGTGCTCCAGCACCCGGACGGCGAACGGCTCGGGCTTGCTCGTGGCCACCGCCAGCGTCGCGCCGCCGGCCCCCAGGACCGCCAGCAACTCGTCGACGCCGTCGTGGACGGTGACGTCGAGCAGGGCGCCGGCGGTGTAGTGCGCGCGGTACGCGGCGACCGCCCGCGGGACGTCGCCCGGCGGCACGCCGAGCACCAGCGCGAAGCCGTCCTGCAGCGGCGGCCCGACCATCCCGCGGAGCTGGCCGGGCGTGGGCGGGGGCAGCCCGAGCTCCGCGGCCGCGTGCCGCACGGAGGCCCAGATGCCGGGCGTGGAGTCGACCAGCGTGCCGTCGAGATCGAAGAGGACGAGGCGATTCACAGAGAACCCCCAGCTCCGGGGGCTGGCGCCACCCATACGCAGGTGCTGCAATCTTCAAGCACCAGCCGCCGAACCGCCCGAGCCCCGGAGGCCCCGATGACCCGGACCCGCGACGCAGCCGTCGCCAGCCAGACGTCGACCATCCGGCTCGCGCAGGCCGCGGCCGTGCTCTCCGTGCTCGTCGTGCTCTGGCAGTTCTTCTCCGCCGGCCGGCTCCTGGAGGGCGCGGACGCCCTCGGCGGGCACGGCGGCGGGGCGATCGTCCTGCACGTGGCCACCGGGCTCCTGCTGGTCGTCGCCGTCCTGTACGGGCGGCAGTCAGGGCTCTGGTGGCCCGCCGGCCTGGCCGCGGCCGTCTTCGTGCTGACCTTCGTGCAGGGCGCACTCGGCAGCTCCGGCAACATCGCCGCACACGTGCCGGTCGCCGTGGTCGTCACCATCGGCATCGTGTGGCTCACCGCCTGGGCGTTCTGGCCCACCTCGATCTGAGTTCCCCCGACCGGTCAGGCCGGCAGGTCCCCGCCGGGGCCGGCCGCCTCGGCCAGCAGCCGCTCGCGCTGCTCCTCGGGGAGCTTGTCGACGTAGACGGTGCCGTCGAGGTGGTCGACCTCGTGCTGCAGACAGCGCGAAGCCATCCCCGTCGCCTCGATGGACACCGGGGAGCCCGCCGCGTCGACGCCGTCCACGCGTGCCCGGAAGGCCCGCGGCAACTCGGCGTAGGGCCCCGGCACCGACAGGCAGCCCTCCTCGGTGACCTCCTCCGCCGGCTCCCCCTCGTGCGGCTCGAGCACGGTCAGCCGCGGGTTCACCACGTAGCCGACGACGTCCTCCCCCGCCGCGTCGGGACAGTCGATCACGAAGACGCGTGCGTCGACACCGATCTGGTTGGCCGCCAGGCCGACCCCGTCCGCGGCCTCCATCGAGGCGAACATGTCGAGGACGAGGTGCCGCAACTCCTTGCCGAACTCGGTCACCGGCGCGCACGACCGGTGCAGCACCGGGTCGCTCCCGTAGGTCACGATCGGCCGGGCAGTGCCGGAGTACCGGCCGGGCAGGCGCATGACCGCCGATCCTAGGGACGACGGGCCGCGCCGTCCGGCTCGGGGACGGCGCGGCCCGCCCGGTCGGCTGCCGGCCGGTCAGCGCGCGGGCGAGGTCCGCCGCACTCCCCGGACGAGCCGGACTCCCCGGGCGAGTCGTGCCGGCGGGCGCGCGGTCCCGGGGCGGGCCCGGCGCGGCACCCGGTGCAGCGCGCCGCGCGGCGCGGACAGGACGGGGAAGCCGGACGGGTCGGTCCGGAGGTGACTGGCCGGGGGGTCGGCCGGGCCGCGGCCTCCGCGGACGGCGGTCACCAGGGTGGCCACCGACAGGCCGGCCACCGCGAGCAGGACGAGCAGGACGAGCGCACCACCTGGAGTCATGCCGCAAGAGTGGCAGCACGAAGGCTGGCAGAAAGCAGTCCACTGCGGCATGGTGGACCGCATGCCACCGCGACCGGACCAGTCCACCTGGGCACGCGAACTGGCCACCCTGGTCGGGCCGGTCGAGGCGGTGCCGGGTCCGCGGTATGCCGGTCTGGCCCGGCGGATCCGCGAGCTGGTCACCACCGGCACCCTGCCCAGCGGCACGCGGCTGCCCGCCGAGCGGGAACTGGCCGCAGCGCTGGGGGCCAGCCGGGTCACCGTCGCCTCGGCCTACCGGCTGCTGCGCGCCGAGGGGTTCGCCGTCACCCGGCACGGCTCCGGCACCGTGACCGAGCTGCCGGCCGCGACCAGTGCCTGGGGGGCGCCGGTCACCGACCCGGAGCTGCTCGACCTCGCGCACGCGGCCCCGGAGGCGGTGCCCGACCTGCTCGACGCCTACCGGCAGGCCGTGGCCGCCCTGCCCGGGCAGGTCGCCGGTCACGGCTACGCGCCCAGCGGCCTGCCGGAGCTGCGGGCGGCGATCGCCGACCGGTTCACCGCCCGCGGCCTGCCCACCGACCCCGACCAGGTGGTCGTCACCGCGGGCACCGGCGACGCCACCTCGATCGTCTTCCAGACGCTGCTGCAGCCCGGCGACCGCGTCCTCGTCGAGCACCCGACCTATCCCGGCGCACTCGGCATGGTCGACGCCGCCGGGGGCCGCTGCGTCCCGGCACCGGTCGACCCGGACGACCCCGACGCCCTGGTCACCTCCGCCGCGCTGGTCACCCGCCAGAGCAGCTCCCGGATGGCCTTCCTCATGCCCGACTTCTCCAACCCGTCGGGCGCCCGGCTGTCGGCGGCGGGGCGGCGCCGGTTGTCGGCAACGCTCTGGCAGCACGGCGTCCTGGCCGTCGTCGACGAGGTGACCGCGGAGCTGCACCTGGACGGCGGCCCCCTCCCGCCGTTCGCCGCCGGGCTGCCCGACGCGGCCACGGTGACCGTCGGCGGGCTGTCCAAGGCCGTGTGGGGCGGTCTGCGGATCGGCTGGCTGCGCACCGACGCGGCGCTGGCCGCCCAGCTGGGTGCCTCGCTGGGCCGGCGGCAGCTGTCGGTGGGCGTCGTCGACCAGCTGGCGGCCGTCGTGCTGATGGCACGCCTGGACGCGATCCTCGAGGAGCGGCGCCGGGTGCTGCGGGAGCGTCGCGAGGCGCTGCTCGCCGAGCTGGCCGTCGCGCTCCCGGGGTGGACCGCCCGCCGGCCGGCCGGCGGGCTGTCGGTGTGGTGCGAGCTGCCGCCCGGGACCAGTTCGGCCGCCCTGACCGCGGCCGCCGCGCCGCACGGACTGGTGCTGGCGGAGGGGCGGGCGTTCGGGACGGGGCACGCGTTCGACGACCGCCTGCGGCTGCCGTTCACCCTGCCGCCGGACCGGCTGCGGACCGCGGTGCGGCTGCTGGCCGGGGTGGCCGCGGGGCTGCCCAGCCGCGGCTCGGGGCACCTGGCCCCCGCCCGCCCGGCCACCGTCGTCTGAGCGGTGCGTCCGACGCACCGGGGTGCCGCGCGCGGACAGCGGGTGGCGACGCGACGCGGCGTGCAATCGCGTCGTCGCTGGGCGTGCGCCCCCGCGACCGACGACGTACCGTCCCCTGAACGGAGCGGCCGGTGGTCCCGCCACCGCCGGCGTACCGCAGAGGTCGAGCACCCGGCCTGCGGCGCCCGAGCCGGGTCCGCCCGGAGGCACCCCGTGGAGTCGAGATGACGACGCCTTCCCCCACCCTCGCCCGGCCGGCTCCTCCCGCGAGCCACCCGTCGGTCGCCGCTCCCCGGCCGGCACCGGCCGGCCGCCGCCTGGCCGGGCGGTACCGGTACGACCGGCGCACCGGCACCTGGACCTGGTCGCCCGAGATGTCCGCGCTGCTCGGGCTCGGCCGGGGCGGCTCGCACCCCTGCACCGAACTGCTGGTGCGGTCGCTGCACACCGCCGACCGCGCCCGGACGCTCGAGTCGATCGCCACCGCGTGCACCAGCGGGCTCCCCTTCGCCCTGCGCGTGCGGCTGTGCAGCCGCGGTGGCATCGAGCGCACCGCCGTCCTCGTCGGTGAACCGGTGGTCGACGCCGTCGGGACCGTCGACGCCCTCGAGGGCCTGTTCGTCGAGGTGCCCCCCGACGTCCACCGTGGCGCGCCGACCGCGCCCCCGGGCCGGGACGACGGCGACCTCGTGCAGGCGCTGGAGACCGAGGTGTCCCAGCTGCGCACCGCGATGAGCAGCCGGGCGGCGATCGAGCAGGCGAAGGGCATCCTCATGCTGCTCACCGGCTGCGGCGACCAGGTGGCCTTCGAGACGCTGGCGCACATCTCCAGCAACTGTCACCGCAAGGTGCGCGACGTCGCCGTGACGATCGTCGAGTCCGCCTGCGGCCGGGCGCCGCTGCCCGACGACATCCGCGGGCTGATCCGGGACGTGTGCCCGCCCACACCGCGGATGCACTGAGCCCGGATGCCCTGGGTCACAGCACCGGGGCCCGGGCGCACGGGAGAATGCCGCTGCCGCCGGCGCCCGCCGGCGGCCCCCCGACCCGAGAGGGGAAGCGCGGCGTGCTCTACCTCGTCGTCCGGTTCCTGCTGCGCCCGCTGTTCCGGATCGTGCTGCGCACGCACGTCACCGGGCGGCAGAACGTCCCGGCGACCGGCCCGTTCATCCTGGCCAGCAACCACCTGTCGTTCATCGACAGCATGGTCATCCCGCTCTCCGCCCCGCGCCGGGTCGGCTACCTGGCCAAGGCCGAGTACTTCACCGGGTCAGGCGTGACCGGCTGGCTCACCCGGACGCTGTTCACCGCGCTCGGGGCGCTGCCCGTCGAGCGGCAGACGCACCGGGCCGCGCAGGAGGCGCTCGACACCGCGCTGGGCGTGCTGCGGGAGGGCGGCGGCTTCGGCATCTACCCCGAGGGCACCCGGTCCCGGGACGGCCGGCTGGCCCGGGGCAAGACCGGGGTGGCCTGGCTGGCGCTGACCGCCGACTGCCCCGTGGTCCCGGTCGCGGTGGCCGGCACCGACAAGGTCCAGCCGGTCGGCTCGCGGTGGCCCCGCCCGCACAAGGTGTCGGTCACCTTCGGCAAGCCGCTGACGTTCGACGAGTACCGGGGCATGGCGGGCAACGGCCGGGCCCGGCGCGCGGTGACCGACCAGATCATGGAGGCCATCGCCGACCTCTCCGGTCAGGAGAAGTCCGGCTGGGGCCGGCCGAGCGAGGCCGCCTGAGCGGCCCTCAGGCGGCCAGCCGCGCCCGGACGTCGTCCGGCCAGGGGGTGGAGCGCCCGTTGGTGATGGCGACGTAGGTGGTCCGGACGACGCAGCACACCCGGTCGCCCACCCGCACGGTGAACCGCGCCGTCACGCTCGTGCGGCCCACCTGCTCGGTCTCGGCGTCCACCGTCACGGTGTCGCCCCAGCGGGCCGAGGCGGACCACTCCAGCGAGCTGGCCTTGACCAGCGGGTCGATGCGGCGCTCGACCAGCTCCTCCCAGGACAGGCCCATCGAGGCCCACCACCCGTTGGACGCCTCGTCGGCCCAGGTCAGGTAGTGGGCGTTGAAGACGACGCCCTGCTGGTCGCACTCGACGTACCGGACCGGGGCGCTCCACTGTGCGGGCACGGTGCTGCACGGTAGCCGGGATACCGTCGTCGGCATGGACGGCGTACTGGAGAGGTACCGCGACCCCTCGCAGCTGGTGCAGGACAAGGTCATCGACCACCTCGACCGCCACTGCCGGGCGTTCGTGGAGCTCGCACCGTTCGCGACGCTGTCCACGGCGTCCCCCGACGGCTGGCCGGACGTGTCGCCGCGCGGAGGTGACCCGGGCTTCGTGAAGGTGCTCGACCAGCACCGGCTGGCGCTGCCCGACCGGCCGGGCAACAACCGGGTGGACAGCCTGCGGAACGTGGCGGGCAACCCCCGGGTGGCGCTGCTGTTCCTCGTGCCGGGCATCGAGGAGACGCTGCGCGTCTACGGCACCGCCGAGCTGGCCGCGCCGGAGGACCTCGGGGTGGACCTCACCGAGTTCGGCCGCGCCCCGCGATCGGTCCTCGTGGTGACGGTGGCCTGGGCCTACTTCCAGTGCGCGAAGTCGGTGATGCGCTCGGGCCTCTGGGACCCGGCGCGGCAGGTCGAGCGCTCGGCGTTCGCCCCGATGCGCGAGGTCTTCGGCGACCACTGCCGGCTCACCACGCCGCTGCCCGACGACGCGGTCATGCGGGCGGGCCTGGCCGAGGAGCTCTGAGACCGTCGGTGGGCCGTCCTAGGGTGCGGCCATGGCGACCGACGTCCAGATCGTGATCGACAGCGCCGACCCGCACGGGCTGGCCGACTGGTGGGCCGAGGCGCTCGGCTGGCAGGTGGAGGCGCAGGAGGAGGCGTTCATCCGCCGGATGGTGGAGTCGGGCGCGGCGACCGAGGCCGACACCACCACCCACCGGGGCGCGCTGGTGTGGAAGACGGGGGCGGCGGTCACCTCGCCGGACCCGGGCCGGCCGCGGGTGCTCTTCCAGCTGGTCCCGGAGGCGAAGACGGTGAAGAACCGGGTGCACCTCGACCTGCACGTGGGACCCGAGCGCCGGGACGCCGAGGTGACGCGGCTGGTCGGCATGGGCGCGACCGAGCAGTACCGGGAGTCGCAGGGGCCGTTCACCTGGGCGACGCTCACCGACCCGGAGGGCAACGAGTTCTGCGTCGCCTAGTCGCCCCCTGCAGGGGCGCTCCGCGAGCGGTCGGGCAGGGGGTCCTTCGTCAGCTGGCACGGAGGTCCCGGGCGAGCTTGCGGTAGGCGACGGTGCGTTCCGCGAGCGCCCGCCGACGGTCCTGCCGGCTGCGCCGGTCGGTTCCGAGGTAGCGGGCGTCCTCCACCAGTTGGAAGGCCGCGAGCACGCTGGCCTTCACCTCACGGGGCCACGGTGCCGCGGGCAGGACCGGCTCGGCCGAGGTCATGGGAGACCCCCCTCTCCCGGGAGGGCCACTCCTGACCGCCCCGTGCGCTCATCGTTGCCCCCCCATCGGCAGTTCGAAGCTTCTTCGTGACGGATTGGTACCTGTGTGTCACATGCGACGCATGGTGTTCACCACCGGCCCCCGCGCGGCCGCCCAACGGACGTTCCGTACCGTGCCGCCATGGCAGGTCCCGGGCTCGGCCGACGTCTCTCCGGACTGCTGCGCGCGGCGCTGCAGCCGACCGCACGGGCGAGCCGGTCACCGGTCCGCCGGGCGGCGCCGGCAGCAGCGCCCGCACCCGGAGGCGTGCGGGATCTCACCGGCGGGCTGGCCGGCGTCGAGCTGGCCTACCGGCCGCAGGACGACGACCGGCCCGACCCCGGCGAGGTCGTCTGGGCCTGGGTGCCCTTCGACGAGGGCGACGGCCGGGGCAAGGACCGGCCGGTGCTGGTGATCGGGCGGCGCGGGGCCGACCTGGTCGGGCTGATGCTCTCCAGCCAGGACCACGACCGGGATGCCGCCGACGAGGCCCAGTTCGGCCGCGTGTGGATGGACGTCGGCACCGGTGCGTGGGACGCCCGAAGCCGGCCCAGCGAGGCCCGGCTGGACCGGCTCCTGCTGCTGCCGCCGGGCTCCGCCCGCCGCGAGGGCGCCGCGCTCGCGCGGGGGCGGTTCGACGAGGTCGTCGCCGCCGTCCGGTCGCAGCACGGCCGCTGACGACGGGCTCCGTCGGCCCACTCCGTCGACCCCCGATGCGGTCGACCGGACCGGCACCGGCGGGCCATGCTCCCCCGTGATGGACGCCGCCGAGGTCTTCTGGGCCCTGCACCGCGACCTGCCGCGGGAGGGGGTCGGCTCCGACGCGACCACCCGCAGGCTGCTCGACCTCGCCCGCCCGCTGCCACCGGAACCGCGGGTCCTCGACATCGGCTGCGGCCCCGGGCGGGCGTCCCTCGTCCTCGCCGGGTCCGGCGCCCGGGTCATCGCCCTGGACCTGCACGAGCCGTTCCTCCGCCGGGCGCGGACGGCGGCCGACGCGGCCGGGCTCGGCGACCGGATCGCCGTCGAGCGCGCGTCGATGACCGCGCTCCCCCACCCCGACGGCGCGTTCGACCTGCTGTGGTGCGAGGGCGCCGCCTACCTGATGGGGGTGGACGCGGCGATGCGCGAGTGGCGCCGGCTGCTCCCGGCCGGGGGTGTCCTGGTGCTCACCGACGCGGTGTGGACCACGGCTGCGCCGTCCCCGGAGGCCGCCGCGTTCTGGGCCGGGTACCCCGCGATGCGCGACGAGGCGGCGACCGTCGCCGCCGCCGACGCCGCGGGCTACGCCGTCCTCGCCACCCACCTGCTCCCGGACGCCGACTGGGAGGACGAGTACCACCGGCCGCTGGAGGCGGCCATCGACGCCTGGCCCGACCCCGACGAGGCGACGTCCGCCGCGCTGGCGGCCGTGCGCACCGAGATCGAGGTGCGCCGCGCCCACCCCGGCGAGTTCGGCTACGCCGGGGTCGTGCTGCGGCGCCGGTGACGGGTCAGTCGGCGACCGAGCGGTCCCGGACCGACGGGGAGGGCCGCACCGTGTACACACCGGCCGAGCCGCTCAGCGTGGTCAGGTCGTAGCGGTGCACCACCTTGGGGCCGCCGTGGAGGTGCACGTGGGTGATGGTGGGCAGCGGCTCACCGTGCCGGGCCTCGCGGATCTCCACCCGCCCGTCCAGCGGGCCACCCACGAACAGCAGGACGGCGTCTTGCGTGCCGGCGTCCGTGCCGGTCGTCTCCTCGGACAGCTCCCTCACCTCCCTGCACCCCGGGCCAGGGTAGGCGCGTCCCGGGACGGAGGGGGACCCCACGGACGGCCGGTCAGACCGTCGCCTTCGACCGCGACGCCAGCTCGGCCCGCACGATCGGGGCGACCTCGGTGCCCAGCAGCTCGATCGAGCGCAGCACCTCCCGGTGCGGTGCCGCGCCCAGCGAGGACTGCACGAGGAACCGGTCGTGACCGAAGACCTCGTGCTGGAACAGGATCTTCTCGGCCACCTGCTGGGGGCTGCCCACGACCACCGCGCCGTGCAGGCCGGCGAGCGCGTCGAAGTCCGCGCGGGTCATCGCGCCCCAGCCCCGCTCGCGGCCGAGCCGGGTCATGACCTCGGCGTAGGTGTCGTAGAAGCTGTCGGCGGCGGCCTGCGAGGTGTCGGCGACGAAGCCGTGCGAGTTGATCGAGACCGGCAGCGGACCGTGCCCGTACTGCGCCGCCGCCCGGCGGTGCAGCTGCGCGAGCGGCGCGAACCGGGCCGGCTCGCCGCCGATGATGGCCAGGGCCAGCGGGAGTCCGAGCGCTCCGGCGCGCACCACCGACTGCGGGTTGCCCCCGACCGCGACCCACACCGGCAGCGGGTCCTGCACCGGGCGGGGGAAGACCGGCTGGTCGACCAGTCCCGCGCGGTGCCGGCCGGACCAGGTCACCCTCGTCGAGTCGCGCAGCTGCAGCAGCAGGTCCAGCTTCTCGGCGAAGAGCTCGTCGTAGTCGTCGAGGTCGTACCCGAACAGCGGGAACGACTCGATGAACGAACCCCGCCCGGCCATGATCTCGGCCCGGCCGTGCGAGAGCAGGTCGACGGTGGCGAACTGCTGGAACACCCGCACCGGGTCCTCGGAGGAGAGCACGGTGACGGCGCTGGACAGCCGGATGCGGGAGGTGCGGACGGCGGCCGCGGCGAGCACGGTGGCCGGCGAGCTGACCGCGTAGTCGGGCCGGTGGTGCTCGCCGACGCCGAAGACGTCGAGGCCCACCTGGTCGGCGAGCGCGATCTCCTCCAGCAGGTTCGCCAGCCGCCGCTCCGGGCTGATCGTCGTCCCGGTGCGCGGGTCCGAGAGGACGTCGCCGAACGTGTAGACCCCGAGCTGCACTGCCACTCCCTCGCCGCCGACCAGTTGAACGCACAACGACCCACGGTCACCCGTGGATTCCCGTCAGGCCGAGCGGCGCAGCCACCGCGCCAGCAGCGGCGCGGACAGCAGCATCACGAACAGCCGCAGCACCTGGACGGCGAGGACGAAGGTGGCGTCCGCGCCGCCGTCGCGGGCCGTGGCCAGCACCGCGTAGAGGCCGCCCGGCGTGGTGGCGAGGTAGGCGTCGAGGGCGCTGGCCCCGGTCGTGGCGGTGAGCACGGCGCCCAGCCCGGCGCAGGCGGCGATCAGCCCGAGGATGATCGCCAGCGCGAGGGGCAGCGCCCGCCCGATGGTGCGCAGGCTGTCCCGGGTGAAGTTCAGCCCGACGGCCAGGCCGATCGCCAGGAACGCGGCCAGCTCGAGCGCCACCGGCACCTGCGCGCCGCCGGACAGCCCGCTCAGGTCGAGCCCGGCCGCGATCAGCATCGGCCCCAGCAGCGCCGGCACCGGGATCCGGAGCAGCCGGGCCAGGGGGATGCCGGCGAGCACGCTGACCGCGGCATACAGCAGTCCGGCCGGCCACCCGGGTCCGGCCTCGGCGACCGTCGTCCCGCCGGATCCCGGCTCGGCACCGAACAGCGCCGTCGCCACCACCGGCATGAGCACGACGATGATCAGCACCCGCAGGTACTGGAGGACGGCGACCATCCGGTCGTCGGCGCCCAGCTCGCGGGACATCGCGGTGATCCCGGACGCGCCCCCGGCGATCATCGCGAACGCGCCGGTGACCGGCGTGATCCCCGGCTGCAACCGCATGAGCAGCCCGGCCAGCACGGTCAGCGCCAGCGTGCCGACGACGACCAGGAGCACCGGCAGCCAGTCCCGGCCGATCGCGGCGAGGGTGTCGACGTCGACCAGAGCCCCGACGGAGACGCCGATGAGGGCCTGCGCCGCCATCATCCCCGGCCGCGGGACGACCAGCCGCCGGCGGCCGGCCAGGCCGCGCACCAGGCCGGCGAGCAGGCCGCCGAACAGCGAGGGCGAGGGCAGGTCGAGGGCGTCGAAGACCACCGTGGCCACGAGGGCGCCGGCGACGACGAGCACCCCGTCGACCAGCCGGGCGATCCGCCCCTCCCCGCCCACGCGCACCACTCTGCCGGGCGTCGTCCCGCGCAGGCGCACGCGGGTCGTTCAGGCGCCGGTGATCCGCCGCAGCTCCGCGACGTGCGCGTCGAACGCGGCCCGGCCGGCCCGGGTGAGGGCGAGGCTGGTGCGCAGCCGGGAGGCGCGGGTCGCCTTGCGCACCGTCACGTAGCCCGCCTCCTCCAGCTGCCGGACGTGCTTGGAGAGGACCGAGTCGCTCACGCCGACCTCGTCCCGCACCGCGGCGAAGTCCATCGTGTCGACGGCGGCGAGCAGGCCGCAGATCTGCAGCCGCGGCGGCGGGTGGATGACCGCGTCGAAGCGCGGGGCGACCGCGGTCACGCCTGGCCCCGGAGCTCGGCGACGTAGATCCGGGTCCACCACCGGCTGGTCAGGGCGACACCCACCCCGAGGACGATCCCCGCCACCACCATCGCGCCGCGGATCCCGAGGAGGAACTCGGCCAGGGCGCCACCGGCGAACACGACCGCGTAGAGGACCGTGAACGCCCGGATCGCCTTCCGCGTCGGTCCCGGGCGGTGGCCGCTCAGCCACAGCCCGGTGCGTCGCTGGTAGACCGCCACCAGGCCGAGGCACCCGGCCATGAAGAGCACGAGCGCGACCGTGATCCAGACGGCGCTGCGCGTGGCGTAGGAGCTGATGAACCCGGCCATCAGCACCCCGAGGGCGACGTCGTACCACCAGGGCTGCACCACCCGGTCGGCGAGCGCGGCGCGGCGGTCCGCGAGGGCGGCCAGGTCTGCCCGGGCGGCGGCGGTGTCGAGCGCCTCGTTGCTTTCCACATCGGAAAGTGTGACCCGCCACTTTCCGATCCGTCAAGTGACGCGGCCGCGGCACCTCGCGCGCGGCGGCGGCGGGCCCGCTGCGATCCTGGAGCGGATCGCCCCCGCGCCACCGACGTCGCGGCTCGTGCCCCGCCTCCCCGAGGAGATCCGCTGAGCACCGACCCGACCCGGCTCCGTCGCGCGGAGCCGACGTGAACGCGACCCCCGTCGACCCCGCCAGCGGGGTGGTCTACCCCGTCGGTCTGCGCCTGTTCGACCGGCTCGTGGTCGTCGTCGGCGGGGGGCAGGTGGCCCACCGGCGCGTCGCCGGACTGCTGGAGGCGCGCGCCCGGGTGACCGTCGTCAGCCCGGACGTGACGCCCGCACTGGAGGCCCTGGTCGAGCCCGGGTCGGTGACGTGGGTGCGCCGCCGGTACCGGACCGGTGACCTGGACGGCGCCTGGTACGCGGTGGCCGCCACCGACGACCCCGCGGTCAACGCCGCGGTCACCGCCGAGGCCGAGCGGTCGCGGGTGTTCTGCGCCCGCGCCGACGACCGCTCGGCGTCCAGCGCCTGGACCCCGGCCGTGGGCCGTCTGGGCGACCTCGTCGTCGGCGTGCACGGCGGCGGGGACCCGCAGCGCTCGGTGGGTGTCCGCGACGCGGTCGTCGCCGGGCTCACCGACGGCACCATCCGCGACGTGGCCGGTCGCACGCCGGCCGGCGGGCACCGCGGCGGCGTCGTGCTCGTCGGCGGCGGGCCGGGCGACCCCGGCCTGGTCACCGTCAGGGGGCAGCAGGCGGTGGCGCAGGCCGACGTCGTGGTCGCCGACCACCTCGCGCCGCAGTTCCTGCTGGCCTCGCTGCCGTCCGACGTCCTGGTCATCGACGCCTCGAAGCTGCCCCGCGGCCGCTCCATGGCGCAGGAGGAGATCAACGAGCTGCTGGTCGAGCACGCCCGGGCCGGGAAGCGGGTGGTGCGGCTCAAGGGCGGCGACCCGTTCGTCTTCGGCCGGGGCATGGAGGAGGTGGAGGCCTGCGTCGCCGCCGGCGTGCCGGTCGAGGTGGTGCCCGGGGTGACCAGCGCGATCGGCGTCCCCGCACTGGCCGGCATCCCGGTCACCCACCGCGGGCTGACCCACGAGTTCGTCGTCGTCTCCGGCCACGTGCCCCCCGGCCACCCGGCCTCGCTGGTCGACTGGCCGGCGCTGGGGCGGCTGCGCGGCACCCTGGTCGTGCTCATGGGCGTGGACACCGCGCCGGCCATCGCCGCGGCGCTGGTGCAGCACGGGCGCCCCGCCGACACCCCGGTCGCCGTCATCGCCGACGGGTCGACCGCGACCCAGCGCACCGTGCGCACCACCCTGGCCGGGCTGGCGCAGGCCCTGGCCGACGAGGAGATCCGGCCGCCGGCGGTCTGGGTCGCCGGCGAGGTCGTCGGCCTCGCGGCCGCCCTCAGGCGCTGAGCACGCGCGACCGCAGCTCCCGCACCGCGGCAACGGGGTCGTCGGCGGAGAAGGCCACGGTGGCCACCGGCCGGGGCTGCCCGGCCACCTGAACCGGCGGGTCGAACCGCAGCTCGACGTCGGTGTCCCCCATGAAGGAGACGGCCAGCCGGTCGCCCTCGAGGACCGTGGTGCGGCGGTGGCCGCCCCGGTGGCGCCGTCCGGCGGACACCAACGACGCCAGCGGCACGACGATCCGGTCGGAGTGGGCGAAGCGCAGCACCAGCTGGTCGCGCTGGAGCAGGTGGGGGTTCTGGGCCAGCGCGAGCACGAACCCGGCGAACCACACGAGCGCGCACACGCCCACGCCGAACAGCAGCCAGCGGACCACGGGCCACGGGGTGATGACGTGGACGACGACGACCTCGAGCACCCCGAGGACGGCGAGCACGGGGACGACCGGGCCGGTGCGCCCGGCGTAGGAGATCGCCACGTCACCCGGACCGACGTCCCGCCGGTGCCGCACGCCCCGCCACAGGGCCCTGAGGATTCCGGCCTGCGACCGCAACACCTGGCGCATCGTCCCGCTCCCGTCCGAAGCACTTGTCGTGCAGATGTAGCAGTTCTACTGTCTCGACCGCACCAGCGCTACGAGGAGGTGGCGATGTCCGTCGAACCGGACACCGACCCGGTCGTGCAGGTCCGGGGCCTGCGGATGGCCTACGGCCCGCACGAGGTCCTGACCGGCGTGGACCTCGCCGTCCACCGCGGCGAGGTGGTCTGCCTGCTCGGGCCCAACGGCGCCGGCAAGACGACGACGATCGAGGTCCTCGAGGGCTTCCGGCTGCCGTCGGCCGGGGAGGTCCGGGTGCTCGGCACCGATCCGGCGCGCGCCGGCCACGAGTGGCGGGCCCGCGTCGGCGTCGTCCTGCAGTCCTGGCGCGACCACGCCCGGTGGACACCGCGCAAGCTGCTCACCCAGCTCGGCGGCTTCTACCGGCCCTACGCGACGCCGGAGCACCCCCGGCCCCACGACGTCGACTGGCTGCTGGACACCGTGGGCCTCGGCGACGACGCCGACCGGAAGATCGCCACGCTCTCGGGCGGGCGGCGACGCCGGCTGGACGTCGCCGTCGGCATCATCGGCCGGCCCGAGCTGCTGTTCCTCGACGAGCCCACCGCCGGCTTCGACCCGCAGGCGCGCCGCGACTTCCACGACCTCGTGCACCGGCTGTCGGACCTGGAGGGCACGAGCATCCTGCTCACCACGCACGACCTCGCCGAGGCCGAGCGGCTGGCCGACCGCATCCTCATCCTCGCCGGCGGGCGGATCGTCGCCGACGGCAGCGCCGAGCAGCTGACCCGGCAGGTGGCCGGCACCAGCGAGGTGCGGTGGACCTGCCGCGGCGAGCGCTTCGTGCACGCGACCGACGACGCCACGCCGTTCGTCCGGCAGCTGTTCGAACAGCACGGCGACGAGGTCGCCGACCTCGAGGTGCACCGCGCCGGCCTCGAGGACACCTACATCGCCATGGTCGCCCGGCACGAGTCCGGCGGCCGCACCGAGCTCGTGGAGGTGGCCCGGTGACCGGCAGCACCCCGTACGCCGTCCGGCTCGGCGTCCAGCGGGGCTGGACGGAGTTCCTGCTCAGCCTGCGCAGCCCCCAGGACCAGGGCTTCTACCTGCTCACCGGGCTGGCCACCCTGCTCTACCTGTGGTTCAACCGCGACACCGAGGTCGAGGGGACGTCGCTGCTCTACCCCTCGGTCGCGCTCCCGAGCATCCTGGCCGCCCTCGCCGCGTTCGGCGTGGTCATCGGCCCGGCCTTCGCGCTGGCCATGGAGCGCGAGGACGGCACCCTGCTGCGGCACAAGGCGCTGCCGCACGGCATGGAGGGCTACGTCACCGGCCAGGTGGTCTACCACTCCCTCGGCCTGCTGCCGATGCTCCTGGTCATCCTTCTTCCCAGCGCGCTGCTGTTCGAGGACGTCATGCCCAGCGGGCTCGGCGGGTGGCTCACCGTCGCCTGGGTGCTCGCGCTCGGCCTGCTGGCCACGTTGCCGCTCGGGATGATCCTGGGCTCGGTGGTGCCGGGCACCCAGAAGGTCGGCACCTGGGGGATGCTGCCGGTCATCGTGGTCACCGCGATCTCCGGCATCTTCTTCCCGATCCAGGCGCTGTGGGGCTGGGTGCAGGTGGTGGCGCAGGCCTTCCCGGTCTACTGGATCGGCCTGGGGATGCGCTCGGCCTTCCTGCCGGACGCGGCGGCCGCGAGCGAGCTCGGCGGCTCCTGGCGCACCGGCCAGGTGGTGCTCGTGCTGGCCGCGTGGGCCATCGCCGGACTGCTCCTGACGCCGGTGGTGCTCCGGCGGATGGCCCGCCGGCAGTCCGGCTCCCAGGTCGCCGCGGCCCGTGACGCGGCCCTGCAGTGGGTGCGGTGAGCGCCGACCGGGGCGGGGACGCGGTCTACAACCGGATCGCGCTGCTGCGGGCCGAGCAGGGCGTGACCCGCCGGGAACTGGCCGACGCCCTCGGCGTGCACTACCAGACCGTGGGCTACCTGGAGCGCGGCGAGTACAACCCCAGCCTGTACCTGGCCCTGCGCATCGCCGAGTTCTTCGGGCTGCCGGTGGAGGTGGTCTTCTCGACCACCCCGTTCCCGAGGATCAGCGACGCCGCCCGGTCGTCGTCCGAGGCGAGCTGAGGGGAACCGGACTTCCTCTGAGCACTGCCGGCCCCTCTGTCAGATGTTGGCGCCGTCCGGCGGCGGCTCGTCGGGCAGCGGCGCGGCGAAGCCCGCCCCGTCGGAGGCCGGCGGGGTCATGCCGACGGTGTAGGCGGTCATCGACAGCGAGCCGTAGGCGTACCCGTCGACCAGCACGTCCGCGGTCGTGCCGGTCGCCCCGGCCACCCCGGCGAGGTAGAGCAGCGGCAGGAAGTGGTCCGGCGTCGGGACGGCGAGGTCGAAGTCGCGGTGCCCGTCGAGCCTGGCCACCTCGGTGGGGTCGAGCTGCATGAGCTCGCGCGCCTCCTCGTCGAACCGGCGCGCCCAGTCGAAGCCGGCGTCGGGCAGCGCCCGGCTGACCCCGCCGAGGTTGTGGACGACGTTGCCGCTGCCGATCACCAGCACGCCGTCCTCCCGCAGCGGCGCCAGCGACGCGCCCAGCTGCAGATGGTAGTCGAACCCCTTGAGCGCGTTGATCGACAGCTGCACGACGGGGATGTCGGCGTCGGGGAAGGCGTGCCGCAGCACCGACCAGGTGCCGTGGTCGATGCCCCAGCTGTCGACGTCGGCGCCGACCCACGTGGGGCGGACGACGTCGGCGATCTCCTCGTACAGCTCCGGCAGGCCCGGCGCGTCGTAGCGGACGTCGAACAGCTCCCGGGGGAACCCGAAGAAGTCGTGGATGGTCCGCGGGCTGGGCATCGCCGTCACCGCGGTCGCGTGCACGTACCAGTGCGCCGAGACCACGAGGATCGCCCGCGGCCGTGGCACCGATCGGCCGAACGCCCTCCACGCCTGCGTGTAGCGGTTCTCCTCGAGGGCGTTCATCGGGTTGCCGTGACCGATGAACGCGGCGGGCATGACCGGCATGCGGCCCCTCCCCTCGTCGACAGCGACCCGCCGATCATCTCCCGCCCCCCTGCCGGAAGCGAGACCGCGCGGGTCACCAGGCGCGCGGTGCGGGTCAGCCCGCGTTCGACGTCGGCGGGACCCGCCGCAGCGTCGGCGACAGCCAGCGCGCCCCGGGCCCCTCCCAGCCGGCGACGTCCCCGGGGTTCGACAGCCGGCAGCGGGTCAGCGACAGGCAGCCGCAGCCGATGCAGGACGACAGCCCGTCCCGCAGCTGGACCAGGGCCGCGATCTGCTCGTCGAGCCGGTCCCGCCAGCCCTGCGAGAGCCGGGCCCAGTCCCGGGCCGACGGCGTCCGGCCCTCGGGCAGCGCCGCCAGCGCGTCCCGGATCTCCGGGAGGGACAGCCCCACGTTCTGCGCCGCCCGGATGAACGCCAGCCGGCGCAGCACGCTGCGCGGGAACCGGCGGGCTCCCCCGGCGGTGCGGGACGCCGTCACCAGGCCCTGCGCCTCGTAGTACCGCAACGCCGACGCCGCGACGCCCGAGCGCTCGGCCACCTGGCCGATGGTCAGCAGGTCCGTCATCGCGCCTCCTCGCCCTGAAGTGAACTCGAACGCTTGACCTCAAGTCAACTAGAGGTTGCACGGTGGCGTCATGAGCACCCCGACCGCGCTCGTCACCGGAGCGTCCCGCGGCCTCGGCGCCGCCCTCACCGAGGCCCTCGACCGGCGTGGCTGGCGGCTGGTCGTCGACGGCCGCGACCCCGACCGGCTCGCCGCAACCGTCGCCGCCCTCCCCCGGCCGGACCTCGTCACCGCGATCCCGGGGGACGTCGCCGACCCGGCCCACCGGGCGGCCCTCGCCGCCGCCGTCCCCGACCGCCTCGACCTGCTGGTCAACAACGCCAGCGACCTCGGCCCCACCCCGCTGCCCCGGCTGGCCGACCTCCCGCCGGAGGCGCTGGCACGGGTCCTCGCGGTCAACACCGTCGCGCCGCTGGCGCTGCTGCAGGCGGTGCTCCCCGCGCTCGAGCGGGCCGGGGGCCGGGTGCTCGACATCAGCAGCGACGCCGCCGTCGAGGCCTACCCGGGCTGGGGCGGGTACGGCGCGAGCAAGGCCGCCCTCGACCAGCTGACCGCCGTCCTCGCCGTCGAGCTCCCGGACCTGCGGGTCTACGCCGTCGACCCGGGCGACATGGCCACCGACATGCACCGGGCGGCCGATCCCGACGCCACCGGCCTGCCGGACCCGCGGACCGTCGTCCCCGCGCTGCTCCGGCTGGTCGACGGCGACCTGCCCAGCGGCCGCTACCGCGCCGCCGACCTCGCGGTGGAGGTGTCCCGGTGAGCACCCTCGCCATGGGCAGCGAGGCAACCGCACCGCCGGAGCGGCGCGGCGTGGCCCGCGACGGCGTCCGGCTGATGGTGGTCCGGCCGGACCGGATCGGGCACGCCGTCTTCCGCGACCTCCCCGACCTGCTGACGCCCGGCGACCTCGTCGTGGTGAACACCTCGGCGACGCTGCCGGCGCGGCTCGACGTCCGGCGCGCCGACGGCACCCTGGCCCCGCTGCACGTGTCGACCGCGCTGGACGACGGCGACTGGGTGGTCGAGCTGCGCCGTCCGGACAACGACGGGCCCGACCGCGGCGTGGAGCCCGGCACCGAGCTGGCCCTCCCCGGCGGGGTCCGGCTCCGGATGCTCGCCGGCTTCCCCGACCCGGCCCGGCCCTCGCGGCTGTGGCGTGCACGGCCGGAGCCGGAGGTGGCCGCCGCCGCGCACCTGCAGCGGCACGGCAGCCCGATCCGCTACGGCTACCTCGGCGCCGCCGTCCCGCTGTCGGACGCGCAGAACGTCTACGCCACCGAGCCCGGCAGCGCAGAGAACGCCAGCGCCGGGCGGCCGTTCACCGAGCGGCTGCTGGTGCGGCTCATGGCCCGCGGGGTGCCCGTCGTGCCGGTCGTGCTGCACGCCGGCGTCTCCAGCCCCGAGCTGCACGAACCGCCGGCGCCGGAGCGGTTCGCCGTCCCGGAGGGAACCGCGCGGCTGGTGACCGGCACCCGGGCGGCCGGCCGCCGGGTCGTCGCCGTCGGGACGACCGTCACCCGGGCCCTGGAGACCGCGACCGGCGAGGACGGCGTCACGCGGGCCGCCGCGGGCTGGACCGACCTGGTGCTCGGCCCGGAGCGCCCGGCCCGCGCGGTCACCGGCCTGGTGACGGGGCTGCACGCCCCCGACGCCAGCCACCTGCTGCTGCTGGAGGCGGTCGCCGGCCGCCGGCTGGTGGAGGAGGCCTACGCCGCCGCGGTGGCCGGCGGGTACCTCTGGCACGAGTTCGGCGACACGATGCTGTTCCTGCCCTGACGGTCAGGAGAGGCGGGCGGCGGCCCCTTCGAGCAGCGCCAGCCGCTCGGCGGCGGGGCGGCGCGGGCAGGAGGTGCACAGCTGCTGGCCGGGCAGCCGGTACAGCTGGCAGCACGACACCCGCCGGACGAAGCGGACGCCGCCGACGTCCACGTACCGCGGCGCGGGCAGCGGGCCCCCGACGGCCGCCGCGAGCGGGCCGGCCGGCGCCGTCGCCCGCTCCACCTCGCCCAGCGCCCGGCCCAGGGCCAGCAGCCGCTCGGCCAGCGCGTCGGCGGCCACCGCCCACAGCGGCCGCGGCCGCATCCCCCCGGCCGCGGCGACCGCCCCCACCACCGCCGTCAGCGTCGACCGCAGCTCGGCGGCGAGGTCCCCGCCCGCCGCGGCGGAGGTGGCCGCCACGAGCAGGCCCCCGGGCCGCGCCGACAGCGCGAGGTCGGCCAGCCGCGCCGACAGCGGCCGGCCGGTGACCAGCCCGGCCAGCGGCGGGGTGAGCAGCACCGTCGAGGCCGAGTACCACCAGACGGTCGCCAGCACCCACCGGTCCCCGCCCCGGTGCCGCACCCGGAGCTCGGCCAGGCGGGCCGCGGTCCAGTCCGGGTCGGCGAGCAGCGCCGCGGGGACGACCTGCGCGGACGCCGGTGCCAGCAGGCCGAGCGCGGCCGCTCCGGGCACCCGCGCGACCACCTGCGCCTGCGGCTGTCCGGTCACCGGCCCAGTCTCGTCCGCGGGCGGGCGCCCGGGGCAGACGAAGACCGGCCCGGGCCCATACGGTGTGGCGGGGAGCACGTCGCGTCGTCGCGACGCCGAGAACGGGAGGAACCCGCATGAGCGAGTCGACCGAGGTGGAGGGCCGGCGGTTCCCGGTGCCGGAGCAGCTGGCCGGGCAGGCCAACGCGGGTCCCGACGTCTACGAGCAGGCGTCGCGCGACCGGCTGGCGTTCTGGGCCCAGCAGGCCGAGCGGCTCAGCTGGAGCCGGAGGTGGGACGAGGTCCTCGACTGGTCCAACCCGCCGTTCGCCAAGTGGTTCGTCGGCGGCAAGCTCAACGTCGCCTACAACTGCGTCGACCGGCACGTGGAGGCCGGCCACGGCGAGCAGGTCGCCTACCACTGGGAGGGCGAGCCCGGCGACACCCGCACCATCACCTACGCGCAACTCAAGGACGAGGTCTGCAAGGCGGCCAACGCCCTCACCGAGCTCGGCGTGCAGGCCGGTGACCGGGTCGCCATCTACATGCCGATGATCCCGGAGACGGTGATCGCGATGCTCGCCTGCGCCCGGATCGGCGCGGTGCACATGGTGGTCTTCGGCGGCTTCTCCGCCGACGCGCTGGCCAGCCGGATCACCGACGCCGGCGCGCAGGTGGTGATCACCTCCGACGGCGGCTACCGGCGCGGCGCCCCCAGCGCGCTCAAGCCCGCCGTCGACGACGCCGTCGGCCGGGTGGAGGGCGTGCGGCACGTGCTCGTCGTGCGGCGCACCGAGCAGGACGTGGCGTGGACCGAGGGCCGCGACCTGTGGTGGCACGACGTGGTCGAGCGCCAGTCCGCCGAGCACACCCCCGAGTCGTTCGACGCCGAGCACCCGCTCTACATCATGTACACGTCGGGGACGACGGCGAAGCCGAAGGGCATCCTGCACACCAGCGGCGGCTACCTCGCGCAGGTCGCCTACACCCACTGGGCCACCTTCGACCTCAAGCCCGACACCGATGTCTACTGGACCGCCGCCGACGTCGGGTGGGTCACCGGCCACAGCTACATCGTCTACGGGCCGCTGGCCAACCGGGCCACCTCGGTCATGTACGAGGGGACGCCGGAGACCCCGCACCGCGGTCGCTGGTTCGAGCTGATCCAGAAGTACGGCGTGACGATCCTGTACACCGCGCCGACGGTGATCCGCACCTTCATGAAGTGGGGCGAGGACATCCCGGCCGGGTTCGACCTGTCCAGCCTGCGGCTGCTCGGGTCGGTGGGCGAGCCGATCAACCCCGAGGCCTGGCTCTGGTACCACGAGCACATCGGCGGCGGCCGCTGCCCGATCGTGGACACCTGGTGGCAGACCGAGACCGGCGCGCACATGATCACCCCGCTGCCCGGCGTCACGAATCTCAAGCCCGGCTCGGCGCAGACGCCGTTCCCCGGCATCTCGGCCAAGGTCGTCGACGACGAGGGCAACGAGCTCGGCGACGACACCACCGGCCTGCTGGTGCTCACCGAGCCCTGGCCGTCGATGCTGCGCACCATCTGGGGCGACGACGACCGCTACGTCGACACCTACTGGTCGAGGTTCGGCAAGGACGTCTACTTCGCCGGGGACGGCGCCAAGAAGGACGCCGACGGCGACATCTGGCTGCTCGGCCGGGTGGACGACGTCATGAACGTCTCCGGCCACCGGATCTCGACCACCGAGGTGGAGTCCTCCCTGGTCGCGCACCCGGCGGTGGCCGAGGCGGCGGTCGTCGGCGCCAGCGACCCCACCACCGGCCAGGGCATCGTCGCCTTCGTCATCCTGCGCGGAACGGCCGAGGACTCCGGCGACGACCTCGTCCAGACGCTGCGCACCCACGTGGCCAAGGACATCGGCCCGATCGCCAAGCCCCGCCAGATCATGGTGGTGCAGGAGCTGCCGAAGACCCGCTCGGGCAAGATCATGCGGCGGCTGCTGCGCGACGTGGCCGAGAACCGCGAGCTGGGCGACGTCACCACGCTCACCGACTCCTCGGTGATGAACCTGATCAAGGACAAGCTGCCGACGTCGTCCTCCGAGGACTGAACCGGGCAAAGGAAGCTCTACCCACGTCCAGCGCCCTCCGACGTGGGTAGAGCTTCCTTTGCCTCGCGCGGCGGTCGGGCTCCGCGGCGTCTCCGTTCGGGGGACGCGGGGACGCGCTCCCGGCGATCATGAGGCACGATCACCCCAACCCGCGTCCGCGCGGGGGACGTCCGACAGCCCAGCTCAGGAGGGAGCCCTCGTGGCCCACAGCGCATCGTCGACCCCGGCCCAGGGCCGGCCCGCCGGCGCGGAGGAGCCCTCGATCGGCGTGCTCGTGCAGAGCGCCATGGCCGACGTGTCCACGCTGATCCGCAGCGAGATCGAGTTGGCCAAGGCCGAGGTCGGGAAGTCGGCGAAGAAGGCCGGCATCGGCGTCGGCGCGTTCGGCGCCGCCGGTGTCCTGCTCGGCATCTCCCTGGTCTTCCTCTTCATCACCATCGCCGAGTTCCTCACCTGGCTGGGCCTCCAGCGCTGGATCTCCTACCTGATCGTCTGGGCGTTCTACGTCCTGCTCGCCGCGATCGCCGCCCTGGTCGGCCGCGCGCAGCTCAAGAAGATCGAGAAGCCGGAGCGGACGCTCGAGACGCTGCGCGAGCTGCCCGAGGTCGTGCGCCGCGAGGCCCCCGGCGAGCGCCGCCGCGAGGTCCCGACGGTGGCCAACGGCCGGGTGCAGCTGCGCGGCAGCGACAACTACACCGTCTGACCGGGCCCACCGGCCCGGGCCCGCGCCGGTGAGCGCCCCCGAGGACGAGCCGCCGGACGCCACCAGCGTCCTGCTGCCCGGTCCCTGGACCCACCGCGACATCTCCGCCAACGGCGTCCGGCTGCACGTCGCCGAGGCGGGCGACGGTCCGCTGGTGCTGCTGCTGCACGGCTTCCCCGAGTTCTGGTGGAGCTGGCGGGCCCAGCTGCCCGCGCTGGCCGCGGCCGGCTTCCACGCCGTCGCCCCCGACCTGCGCGGCTACGGGGGCAGCGACAAGCCGCCACGCGGATACGACCTGCCGACGGCGGCCTCCGACGTCGCCGCCCTGGTGCGCGCCCTGGGCGAGCGGGACGCCGTCGTCGTCGGGCACGACTGGGGTGGGCTGGTGGCCTGGTCGGTGGCCGCCCTGCACCCGCGCAGCGTGCGCCGGCTGGCCGTGCTGTCGATGGCCCACCCCCGGCAGCTGCGGGCGGCGCTGCGGGACCGCACCCAGCGTCGGGCCCTCCGGCACGTGGTCGGCTTCCAGCTGCCCCGGCTGCCCGAGCGGCGCCTGACCCGTGCCGACGACGACCCGGTGGCCGAGCTGATGCGCCGCTGGGCCGGCCCCGACTGGACCTCCACCGTCGACTTCGCGCAGGCCGTGGAGCGCTACCGCTCGGCCGCCCGCATCCCGCAGGCCGCCTACGGGTCGATGGAGTACTTCCGCTGGGCCGGGCGCTCTCAGCTGCGCCCCGACGGGTGGCGCTACGCCCGCCGGATGGCCGCCCCGGTGACCGCACCGACGCTGCAGCTGCACGGCGACCTGGACCGCTGCGTCCTGCCGTCGTCCGCCCGCGGCTCGGGCCGCTACGTGGCCGGCGCCTACCAGTGGCGGGAGCTGCCCGGGGTGGGGCACTTCCCGCACGAGGAGACCGCCGACGAGGTCAGCCGCACCCTGGTCGCCTGGGCCGCCGGCTGATCCTGTCGATCCGGCCCGGACTCGTGGGTCGGACGGTGGCCCCCCTGCAGGGGCCCGCCGCGAGCTCGCGAGCGGTGGGGGGCAGGGGGGTCCTCTTAATCGCAAGCTCGGGGCGGCGCCCTGGACGGAGGCTCACTCGCAGGCGCCGGTGGACGCCGCCGCGGTGGCGGTCTGACCCAGCCGGGCGGCGTCCTCGACCTCGTCGAGGGTCAGCGCGTAGCCGGTCTGCGGGTCGTCGATCGCGGAGGCGAAGACGACGCCCAGGACCTGGCCCTGGGTGTCGAACAGCGGTCCGCCCGAGTTGCCCGACCGCACGTCGCCGAACAGGGCGTAGACGTCGCGGACGACGGTCGTGGTGTCGCGGAAGTCCGGGCCGCTGATGTCGCCGCGGTCACGCACCCGCGCCGCCCCGATGAACAGGTCCCCGCCGCCGGGGTAGCCCATGATGATCGCGTCGTCGCCGGACTCGGCGTCCTCGGCCGCGAAGGTCAGCGGGACCTGCGGCAGCCCCGGGACGGCGAGCACCGCGATGTCGGTCGCCTCGTCGACGTACACCGGCGTGGCCTCGTACTCCTCGCCCTCGGCGGAGACGACGACGTCGGTGACGCCGGCCAGCACGTGCGCGTTGGTCATCACCCGCTGCGGGGCGTAGACGAAGCCCGAGCCGTCGATCTGCCGCGAGCAGGACGGCGCCACCCCGCTGATCTGGACCACCGAGCCCTGCACCGAGGTCACCACCGGACCGGCCGCCAGGGTGGGGTCCGGCGAGGGGACGTCGGGGACGTCGGTGGGGGTGAGCGGGTCGAGGACGTCGGGCAGGCCGCGCCGGTCGATCGCCTCCCGGAGGGAGTCGTAGACCGACCGGACGCTCTCGGGCACGCTCCGGTCGACCGCCTGCACCAGCGCCGACTGCCGCACCTGCCCGGCGACCTGCGGGAACGGCGCGGTCGCGAGCGGGGTGGCCACCATCCAGGCGACCAGCAGCACCGCCGCCGCCGAGAGGACCGCCCCGGCCACGGCGTCGACGATCTTCACCGGCTCCCAGGTGATCTTGCGGCGCACCGCCCGCCCGACCGCCCCGGCCAGCACCTGCCCCAGCAGCGCCCCGGCGAGGACGACGACCAGCGCGGCGAACACCCGGGTCACCGGCGAACCGTCGACGCGGTCGGCGACCGGGCCCGACAGCTGGGCGCCGAGCACGGCCCCGCCGAAGAAGCCGAAGAACGACGCTGCGGAGACGATCAGCCCCTGGCGGAAGCCGGAGAACGCGAACGACAGGGCCAGGACGATGAGGACGAGGTCGACGATCGACACGGCTCAGCCCTGCACCGTCATCGTGCCGGTCTGGCCCAGCTGGAGGTGGAAGGTGCAGTCGAAGAGGTAGTCGCCGGGCGCGCCCACGTCGAACTCGATGGTGCGGCTCTCCCCCGGCTGCAGCAGCGGGATCTCCTCGGCGATCGGCTGGGGCAGCGCCTCGGGCCGGAACCGCAGGTTGTGCACCATCTGCTCGGCGGCGTTCTCGACGGTCAGCCGCACCCGGCCCGGGGCGACGGTGAAGGTGGCGGGCACGAAGACGTAGTCGTCCTGCGTCCGCAGGGTGACCTCCTGGACGCCGTCGGCTGCCGTGGTGACGGTGCCCGGTGCGGTGCCCTCCGGTGCGGCCGATGCGGGCGCCGCCTCCTCGCCGCACCCGGCCAGAACGCCGGCCAGCACCACCGCGGCGACCAGCGCCCCGCCCCGTCGCCGCACTCCCTGCCCCCTCATCGCGGGGGAACCGTACGCGTCGGAGGGCCGTCCGGTGGTGGGTCGGCGACCGTCGGCGCGGCGGCCTCCTCCTCCTCGGCCGGCTCGAAGGTGCCCGGCAGCCGGGGCCGCCGCACGCCGAGCGCCGGCAGTGACCGCACGTCGTCGGTGTCCCAGGGGCGGGCCAGTCCCGCGGCCTCGAGGATCGCGTCGAGCAGGGCCGCGGTGAACCCCCAGACCACCATGCCGGCCACCCCGAACGCCGGGCCGACGTAGCCCGACGGGTGCCGGGTGCGGAACCGGTTGGCCGGGTCGGCGAGGTCGGCCAGCGGCACCCGGGCGACCCGGGCGACCTCCCGGGGGTCGCCGACGGTCACGTCCCGCGGGTCGTCCCACCACCCCACCACCGGAACCACGAGGTTGTCCGACGGGCCGAGGAACAGCTCGGGCAGGGTGGCCAGCACCCGCACGCCGTCGGGGTCGATGCCGGCCTCCTCCTCGGCCTCCCGCAGCGCGGTGCCCACCGGGTACTCGTCGCCGGGGTCGACGCCGCCGCCGGGGAAGGCCGGCTGGCCGGCGTGCGTGCGCAGGTGCGCGGACTTCTCGATGAGCAGCACGTCGGCCCCGCGCGGGCCCTTGCCGAAGAGGATGAGCACCGCCGAGCGGCGGGCGGTCGCCGTCGGCCGGGGCATGCGGTGCTGCAGCGGCAGGTCCGCGCCGGCGTCGAGCAGCCGGTGCAGGTACTCCGGCAGGTCGTCGTCCGCCGGCGCCGTCACAGCGCCACCCCGAGGTGCTCGGCGACCAGGCCGCGCAGCTCCTCGTAGGAGGTGACCGGGCGCAGCTGCAGGTGGGCGATCGAGCCGTCGGCGCGCAGGAGATAGGTGTAGGGCAGCCCGCGCAGGCCCTGCTCGATGGCCAGCTCGCCCTCCTCGTCCACGCCGGTCGGCATCGTGATGCCCGCATCGGCGGCGAAGGAGAGCCCGTTGCTCGCGGGGTCCTGGCTGACCAGCCCGACGACGCGCAGCCGGTCGCCGGCGGCGTCGGCCAGCTGCTGCACCAGGGGCAGCTCCTCCCGGCAGGGCCCGCACCAGCTGGCCCAGAGGTTGACGACGGTGGGCACGCCCTGGGCCCGGCCGAAGGCGAGCCGGCCGCCGCCGAGGCAGTCCACGGTCACGTCGGCCAGAACCTCGCCGCCGGCGGCCGGCTCGACGGGCTGGGGCTCGCACGGCGCGGTGGTGTTCTCCACGGCGGGCTCGACGGGGCCCGCGGCACCGTCCGGGCCGTCGCCGGCGCCGCACCCGGCGAGCGCCGCGACGAGGAGGGCGGCGCCCACCACGCGGCCGCGGGCGGTCATTCGGTGTCGGAGGCGGCCGGCGTCTTCACCAGCGTCAGCGCGACCTCCGGGTCGGTGGGGCCGATGCCGTAGGAGGGGCACCAGCGGGCCAGGCCGCACGCCCCGCAGGCCGCCTTCTTGGCGTGGCAGACCCGCCGGCCGTGGAAGATCACCCGGTGGCTGAACATCGTCCACTCCCGCTTGGGGATCAGCTCGGCGATCTCGGCCTCGACCTTGACCGGGTCCTCCTCGGCGGTCCAGCCGAAGCGCCGGACCAGCCGGCCGAAGTGGGTGTCGACGGTCAGCCCCGGGACGTCGAAGGCGTTGCCGAGGACGACGTTGGCCGTCTTGCGCCCGACCCCCGGCAGCGTTACCAGGTCGGCCATGCGGCCCGGCACCTCGCCGTCGAACCGCTCGACCAGCGCGCGGGCCAGGCCGAGGGCCGAGTTGGCCTTGGCACGGAAGAAGCCGGTGGGCTTGAGGATCTCCTCCAGGTCGGCCCGGTCGGCGCCGGCGAGGGCGGGGGCGTCGGGGTACTTGGCGAACAGCACCGGGGTGACGCGGTTGACCATCTTGTCGGTGGTCTGCGCCGACAGGACGGTGGCGACCAGCAGCTCGAAGGCGTTGGTGAAGTCCAGCTCGCAGTGCGCGTCGGGGTGGATCTCGGCCAGCTCGCGCGCCATCCGCCGTGCCCTGCGGGTGCGGGCCAGCGGGGTCTCCTCCGGGTCGAACGGCGAGCCGCCACGGGCGGCGGCACGGCGCGCGTGCGGGGGGACCGGGCGTGCGTAGGCGGGCGAGGACACGCGGTCGAGGGTAGGCGGACCCGCTGACGGGCCGTGCCATCATCGCTGCCGCCGCCGGTGGGCATCGACGCCGCGGGACGGGGTACACAGGAGTGCGTGCGGGAACCGGCCGGCCGGTCCCGCCCCCGAGACGACGACACCGCGCTCCGGACGTCGAGATGGAGGAGGTACCGGTGGTCGCCCTCATCGTCATCCTGTTCCCACCGCTGCTCATCGCCTTCCTGCTGGTGATGGAGCGGGTCGAGGAGCCGCTGCGGCGCCCGACCGGCCCGCGCGAGGTGGCCGAGTTCCTCTCGACCGCCAGCCCCGGCGAGGTCGACACCCTCGCCACCTCCGGCATCCGCCGGGCGATGGCCCGCTGGCGCCGGCGGCGGCACGCGCGCGTGCTGCAGGAGGCCGAACCGCCGATCGTCTGAGCGGCGGCGTTCCGCGCCCCTCGCACGCCGCGGTGGGGGTCGGCGGACCGACGCCGTCCTCCCCCCTTCGGGGCGGGGCACCTCCCACCGATCGGGTGACTATCCGCACAGGCCCCTAGACTCACCCCGGACAGCGCCGCCGAGGCGTGCGCTGCACCGGGAGCGGCCGGCAGTCGGCGCTCTCTGCGGTCGTGCGAGAGGACGCGTAGTGGACGAGGTGCTGGGTCAGTCCGGGCTCTTCCAGGGGCTGTCGGCAGACGCCGTGGACCCGGTCGCCAGCCGGCTGGAGACGGTGACGCTCCCGCGGGGCCGAGTGGTCTTCAACGAGGGCGAGCCGGGCGACAGCCTCTACATCGTCATGTCCGGCAAGATCAAGCTCTCCCGCCGGTCCCCGGACGGCCGGGAGAACGTGCTGGCCGTGATGGGCCCCTCCGACCAGTTCGGTGAGCTGTCGGTCTTCGACCCGGGCCCGCGCACCGCGACGGCGACGGCGGTCACCGACGTCAAGCTGGCGCGGATGCCGCAGTCGGTGCTCCGCCCGTGGATCGAGGCGCACCCCGAGGTCGGCGAGCGGCTGCTGCACGTGCTGGCCCGCCGGCTGCGCCGCACCAACGACTCGGTCGCGGACCTGATCTTCACCGACGTCCCCGGCCGGGTGGCCAAGGCGCTGCTGCAGATGGCCGACCGGTTCGGCAGCCGCGAGGGCGAGGGCCTGCGCGTGAAGCACGACCTCACCCAGGAGGAGCTGGCCCAGCTGGTCGGCGCCTCCCGCGAGACGGTCAACAAGGCGCTGGCCGACTTCGTGCACCGCGGCTGGATCCAGCTGCAGGGCAAGTCGGTCGTCGTCCTCGACGAGGAGCGTCTGCGCCGCCGCGCACGCTGAGAGCCGCTCGACGGGGGCCCCGCACCGGTCGGTGCGGGGCCCCCCGCGGTTCCGGGGGTCACCGGAGCCGCCGTGCACCCCCCGCAGCCGCCCCACACCGCGGCTCCGCGCCGTGAGGGGTGTTGCGTGCGACGGCTCAGCGCGGTGGGACCCGCAGGCTCAGGACGGAAGCGGCACGACGAGCCGGATCCGGGTGCCGTCGGGCAGCACCGCCCAGCGGCCGTCCGGCAGGTCCTCGAAGGTCGGGCTGATCGGCTGCAGCGGCTCCGGCGGGGAGCCGGCCAGCACCGCGGCGACGTCGGCGAAGGGCGCCAGCTGGCCGAGCGTGTGGATGGTCGGCGGCAACATCGGCCGGGTGCCGCCGCGCATCTCGGTCAGCGCGGCCTCCGGCGTCAGCCAGCTCGCCTCGTCGGCCTCGCCGGTGACGTGCCGGGCCTCCTGCCCGACCGGCAGCGCGGCGACGAAGAACTTGGTGTCGTAGCGCCGCGGCTCCACCGGCGGCGTGACCCAGTGCGCGAAGGGCCGCAGCAGGTCCGACCGCAGCGCCAGCCCGCGGTCGGCCAGCAGCTCGGCGAGGGACAGCTCGCGGGTCAGCAGCGCCTGGCGCTGCGCCTCCCACTCGTCACCGGACACGTCCGGCACCACATCGTTGCCGTCCGCGGACCCGGCCAGCAGGACGCCGGCCTCCTCGAACGTCTCGCGGACCGCGGCGCAGACCAGCTCGCGGGCCATCCGCTCGTCGCAGCCGAACGCCTCGGCCCACCGGGCGGGTGGCGGGCCGGCCCAGGCGGTCTCGACGTCGCCGTCCCGCGGGTCCACACCGCCGCCGGGGTAGGCGGTCATGCCGCCGGCGAAGGGCATCCCCTTCGTGCGGCGCAGCAGGTAGATCTCCAGTCCGGGCGTGCCGTCCCGCAGCAGCAGCACCGTCGCCGCCTGCTTCGGCTCGGCCGCGCTCACCGCAGCTCGACGGTGAGCTCGACCTCGACCGGGGCACCGAGCGGCAGCTCCGCGACGCCGACCGCGCTGCGGGCGTGCCGGCCGGCGTCGCCGAAGATGCGGCCGAGCAGCTCGCTGGCCCCGTTGACCACCCGCGGCTGGCCGGTGAAGCCCTCGGCACTGGCCACGTAGCCGACCACGCGGACGATGCGGGCGACCGAGTCCAGGCCGACCAGGTCGTCGATGGCGGCCAGGGCGTTGAGGGCGCAGACCTTGGCGTCGTACGCGGCCTCCTCCGGGTCCACCGAGCCGCCGACCTTGCCGGTGCGGCGCAGGCCGCCGTCGACGAACGGGAGCTGGCCGGAGGTGTACACCAGCTGCCCGCTGCGCACCGCCGGCACGTAGGCGGCCACCGGCGGGGCCACGACCGGCAGGCGGATGCCGAGCTCGGCCAGCCGGGCGTGCCAGCCCTGGGTCTGCGGGGCGGTCACGACGGCCTCAGCCCGCGGGGCGCTTGAGGTACGCGACCGGCTGGTCGGAGCCGGCCGGGCCGGGGAGCACGGTCACGAGCTCCCACCCGTCGACGCCCCAGGAGTCGAGGATCGCCTTGGTGTTGTGGATCAGCAGCGGGATCGTGGCGTACTCCCACTTGACGCGGGCCGGTTCGCTCATGGCGCGACGCTAGCGCAGCCCGCCGCCGCGTCCCCGGCCCTCCTGCGAGGCGTGGGGAGGACGGGGTCCGTCCAGGCCCTCGGCCCCGTCCCGGGTCCCGCCCCCGAGCCTGCGAGGGGGTGCGGCCGACGGGGTCCCGCCCAGGCCCTCGGCCCCGTCCCGGGTCCCGCCCCCGAGCCTGCGAGGGGGTGGGGAGGACGGGGTCCCGCCCAGGCCCTCGGCCCCGTCTCGGGTCCCGCCCCCGAGCCTGCGAGGGGGTGGGGAGGACGGGGTCCCGCCCAGGCCCTCGGCCCCGTCTCGGGTCCCGCCCCCGAGCCTGCGAGGGGGTGGGGAGGACGGGGTCCTTCTAGGCTGAGCTCCGTGGCCTCCGAACCCTTTCCCGTGCGCTGCCACGTCGTGACCGGGAAGGGCGGGACGGGCAAGACCACGGTCGCCGCCGCACTCGCACTGGCCCTGGCCGCCGACGGGCGGCACGTGCTGCTGGTCGAGACGGAGGGCCGGCAGGGCATCGCGCAGCTGTTCGACACCCCACCGCTGCCCTACGAGGAGCGGCGGGTCGCCGTCACCCGCGGCGGGGGCGAGGTCAAGGCGCTGGCGATCGACGTCGAGGAGGCGCTCCTCGAGTACCTCGAGATGTTCTACAACCTCAAGCGGGCCGGCCGGGCGCTGCGCAAGATGGGCGCCATCGACTTCGCCACGACGATCGCCCCGGGCCTGCGCGACGTGCTGCTGACCGGCAAGATCAAGGAGGCGGTCACCCGCCGACGCGACGGCCGGCGGGTCTACGACGCCGTCGTCGTCGACGCCCCGCCGACCGGCCGGATCACCCGCTTCCTCAACGTGACCGGGGAGATGGCCGGCCTGGCCCGCTCCGGCCCGATCAAGACCCAGAGCGACGGCGTCATGGCCGTGCTCAAGTCCCCGCAGACCGCGGTGCACCTGGTGACCCTGCTCGAGGACATGCCGGTGCAGGAGACCGCCGACGCGATCGCCGAGCTGACCGCCGCCGGGCTGCCGGTCGGCTCGGTGATCGTGAACATGGCGACCGAGCCGCTGCTGCCCGAGGACGACCTGGTCCGCGCCGCCGAGGGCGGGCTGACGGGCGCGGAGCTGTTGCCCGCCCTCGCCGCGGCGCACGTGCACGACGGGACGGCGCTGGCCGAGGCGCTGGCCGCCGAGGCGGTCGAGCACGCCCGGCGCTGGGCGGCCCAGGACGAGCTGCGCGACGAGGTCGAGGAGCTCGGCCGGCCGACGGTCGAGCTGCCGCTGCTGCCCGGCCCGATCGACCTCGGCGCGCTCTTCGAGCTCGCCGACCGGATCGGGGACCACCTGCGCGAGGAGGTGGCCGCATGAGCGCCGCGGAGGGTACGGCGACGCCGGCCGGCCGGGCGCACCGCCACCACGCCCGCCCGGCCCCGCACCCCGCGCCCCAGGCCCGCCCACTGGACCTCGCGGCGCTGATCGCCGACCCGGACACCCGCATCGTGGTGTGCTGCGGCGCAGGCGGGGTGGGCAAGACCACGACGTCGGCCGCGCTGGCCCTGGCCGCCGCCGAGGCCGGCCGGCACGTCGTCGTCCTGACCATCGACCCGGCCCGGAGGCTGGCGCAGTCCCTGGGTCTGGTGGAGCTCGACAACGAGCCCCGGCAGGTCGACGTCCCCGGGGCGGCCGGCGAGCTGCACGCGATGATGCTGGACATGAAGCGCACGTTCGACGACGTCGTCTGTGCGCACTCGACGCCCGAGCGGGCCGAGCAGATCCTCGCCAACCCCTTCTACCAGGCGCTCTCGTCCTCCTTCGCCGGCACGCAGGAGTACATGGCGATGGAGAAGCTGGGCCAGCTGCGGGCCAGCGAGAGGTGGGACCTGATCGTCGTCGACACCCCGCCGTCGCGGTCCGCGCTGGACTTCCTCGACGCGCCCAACCGGATGAGCCGGTTCCTCGACGGCACGATGATCCGGCTGCTGACCGCCCCGGCCCGCGCCGGCGGGCGGGCCGGCATGCGGCTGGTCGGCGCGGGCTTCCTGGTGTTCAGCCGGATCATCAGCAAGATCCTGGGCGGCCAGCTGCTGCGCGACATCTCCGCGTTCGTGTCGGCTCTGGACACGATGTTCGGCGGGTTCCGGGAGCGCGCCACCGCCACCTACGAGCTGCTGCGCCGGCCGGGCACCTGGTTCGTCGTCGTCGCCACGCCGGAGCCGGACGCCCTGCGCGAGGCCTCCTACTTCGTCGACCGGCTGTCGGCCGAGGGGATGCCGCTGGGCGGGCTGGTGCTCAACCGCACCCACCCGCCGGCGACCACGGTGCTCACCTCCACCCGCGCCGACGGCGCCGCCGAGGAGGTGCTCGAGGCCGGCGGGGCCGGCGCCGAGCTCGCCGCCGGGGCGCTGCGGGTGCACGCCGACCGGATGGCGGTCGCCGCCCGCGAGCAGCGGATGGCCGACCGCTTCACCAGCGCCCACCCGGAGGTCGCCGTCCGCACCGTCCCGGCCGCCGCCGGCGACGTGCACGACCTCGACGGGCTGCGGCTCATGGCCGACGCGCTCACCGGCCCGGACGGCGACACGCCGACGGGCGTGCCGCGAACCCGCGTGCTGCCCGCGCGCCGTAGCTGACGGCGACGTCGGGGGCACGTCGGCACGTACATTTGCTCGCGATGTCTCCCGCCGCCCCTGCCCGCGCCCGGGTCCTCGCGAAGCTCGCCGCGACGATCGTCCTCGCCGGAGCCCTGCTCGCCGCCATGATGCTGCCGTTCGTCGGCGGCACCGGCATGGCCGCGCGCAACTCCGCGTCCCTGCTCGACGCCCTGCCGGTGGAGCTCACCGACGAGGCGCCGGCGGGCAACACGCGGGTGCTGGCCGCCGACGGGTCGCTGATCACGAACTTCTACACGAACAACCGCACGCCGGTCGCGCCCGACCAGATCTCCGAGATCATGAAACAGGCGCTGGTCGACATCGAGGACTCGCGGTTCTACGAGCACAACGGCCTCGACGTGCAGGGCACCGTGCGCGCGCTGGTGACCAACGTGGCCGCCGGGTCGGTGCGCGAGGGCGGCTCGACGCTCACCCAGCAGCTGGTCAAGCAGACCCTCGCCGAGACCGCCGACACCCCCGAGGAGCGGCAGGCGGCGACCGAGGAGAGCCTGGGCCGCAAGCTCCGGGAGGCCCGGCTCGCGCTGGCCCTGGAGGAGACCTACTCCAAGGACGAGATCCTCACCCGCTACCTGAACATCGCCTACTTCGGGCAGGGCGCCTACGGCATCCAGGCCGCGGCGCAGCGGTACTTCAGCGTCAACGCCGTCGACCTCACCCTGCCGCAGGCGGCCATGCTCGCCGGCCTGGTGCAGAGCCCGGCCAACGACGACCCGATCGCCAGCCCGGAGAACGCGCAGGTCCGGCGCAACCAGGTGCTGCAGCGGATGGTCGACCTCGGGCACGTCACCGAGCAGGAGCGGGCCGACATCTCCGCGACGCCGGTGGCGGTCGCCCCGGGTGCGCCCCCGGCCAACGGCTGCATCGACGCCTCGATCGGCGGCTTCTTCTGCGCCTTCGTGCACCAGTACCTGGTGCAGACGCTCGGCATCGACGACTCGACCCTGCAGAACGGTGGCCTGACGATCCAGACCACGCTGCGGCCGGACATGCAGGCCGCCGGCGACCAGGCCGTGCTCAACACCCTCCCGATGGGCGACCCGCTGGCCGGCATGTACACCGCCGTCGAGCCGGGCACCGGCCACGTGCTGGCGATGAGCGTCAACCGCCGCTACGGGTGCTCGGACGCCGACTGCGAGTCCGTCGTCCTCAACACCGCCCAGAGCCAGGGCTCGGGCTCGACGTACAAGACCTTCGTCGCCGCGGCCGCGCTGGCCGAGGGGTACTCGCAGTACTACACGCTCACCACCGGGGACCCCTACGTCTCCCGCGTCTACAAGGACGGCCGCGCGCCCTACGACGTCGAGAACGCCGGCAACTACCCGGCCACGCTGGACATGGAGCGGGCGCTCTACATGTCCTCCAACACCTACTTCCTCGCCCTCGAGGACGCCCTCGGCAGCGTGGAGAAGCCGGTCCGCATGGCCGAGGCGATGGGCATGGACTTCCGCTCGACCTCGTCCGACCAGATCATCGAGGAGAACCGGGGGTCGTTCACCTTCGGCTCCGAGCCCACCAGCCCGCTGGACCTGGCCGAGGCCTACGCCACCCTGGCCGGCAACGGCACGCAGTGCGACCCGACGCCGGTCACCGCCGTCCTCGACCGCGAGGGCCAGCCCCTCACCGGCGACGACGGGCAGCCCGTCGTCCGCGGCGACAACTGCACCGCCGAGGCGATCCCGCCGGGCGTGGCCAGCACGCTCAACCAGATGTTGCGCAAGGACGTCGAGCCCGGCCACGCCGGCCAGACCGGCGCGCGGGCCTACGTCGACGGTCACCAGATCGCCGGCAAGACCGGGACGTCGCAGAACAACTTCTCGGTGGCCTTCGTCGGCTACACGCCGCAGTACGCGGCCAGCGTGATGGTGCTCAACCCCAAGGAGAACCAGAACGTCGGCGGCTTCGGTGGCGGCAAGGGCGCCACGATCTGGCACGACGCGATGCAGCCGATCCTGCGCGGGCAGCCGCTGGTGCCCTTCCCGGCGGCCGACCCGGTCACCCAGAACGGCAACACCCGGCCGGTGCCGGCCTGCGCCTCGGAGAGCGAGTGCCGCGCCGCCCTGCAGGCCGCCGGGCTCCAGTCGACCGTCGTCTCGGTGGACAGCGACCAGCCGGCCGGGACGGTGCTCGGCACCGACCCCGGGGCCGGTGCCCGGGCCACCCCCGAGCAGGTCGTGTCCATCCAGGTGAGCAACGGCTCGCAGGTCGTCGCGCCGGCGCCCGACCCCGGCGCCGGGACGGCACCGCCGGCCGACGGTGCGACTCCCCCGCCTGCCGCCCCCGCTCCCGGGGTCCCTGCTCCCGGGGTCCCCGCTCCCGGCACCCCGGCCGGCGGCTGACACCCGATCCGGTCAGCCCAGCTGGCGGCGCACCTCGGCGGCCACCCGGCCGCCGTCGGCGCGGCCGGCCACCTCGGCCTGCACCGCACCCATCACCTTGCCCATGTCCCGCATCCCCGACGCGCCGGTCCGGGTGACGACGTCGGCGACCAGCGCGGCCAGGTCGGCGTCCTCGAGCTGGGCGGGCAGGTACGCGGCGACGACGTCGCCCTCGGCGCGCTCGCGGTCGGCCTGCTCAGCGCGCCCGGCGGCGGCGAAGGCGTCCGCGGCCTCACGGCGCTTCTTGGCCTCCCGGCGCAGCACCGCCTGCACCTCGTCGTCGCTGAGCTCGCGGGCCTCCTTGCCGGCCACCTCCTCCGCGCTGACGGCGGTCAGCACCATGCGCAGCGTCGCGGTGCGCAGCTCGTCGCGGGCCTTCATCGCGGTGGTCAGGTCGGCGCGCAGCTGTTCCTTCAGGTCGGACACGGGCCCAGCCTGGCACGGCGGCCGCCGGAGGGCCGCTGCGTACCCTGGGCTGTCGTGCGCCCGACCATCGCCGTCCCCGCGGCCCTCCTCGCGTCCGCGACCGCCGGGGTCGCCTACGCCTCCCTCTACGAGCGCAACCGCTGGACCCTGCGCCGGTTCGTCGTCCCGGTGCTGCCGCCCGGGTCGGAGCCGCTGCGGGTCCTGCACCTGTCCGACCTGCACATGACCGCGCCGCAGCGGTCGAAGCAGGAGTGGGTGGCGGGGCTCGCCGCCCTGGCGCCGGACGTCGTCATCGACACCGGCGACAACCTGGCCGGGATGGACGCCGTGGCGCCCACCCTGCGGGCGCTGGACCCGCTGCTGGACCTCCCGGGCGCGTTCGTGCTGTCCAGCAACGACTACTACGCCCCGCGGCCGAAGAACCCGCTGAAGTACTTCAAGCGCAACCACAAGCGGGTGCACGGCGACGAGCTGCCCTGGCGGGACCTGCGCGACGGCCTGGCCCGGCGCGGCTGGCTGGACCTCACCAACGGGCGGGGCGAGCTGGTCGTGCGCGGGCACCGGATCTCCCTCACCGGCGTCGACGACCCGCACCTGAAGCGGGACCGGTACGACGACGTGGGCGGGCCGGCCGACGCGGGCGCGCACCTGCGGATCGGGCTGTCGCACTCCCCCGAGCCCCGCGTGCTCGACCGCTTCGCCGCCGACGGCTACGACCTGCTGCTGTGCGGGCACACCCACGGCGGGCAGCTGCGGGTGCCCGGGTACGGCGCCCTGGTGACCAACTGCGGGATCGACCGGGCCCGCGTCCGCTGGCTGCACCGCTGGGCCCCGCCGGCCGCGGACCGGCCCGCCGGCACCTGGGTGCACGTCTCCGCGGGGCTGGGCACCAGCCCCTACGCGCCGGCCCGGTTCGCCTGCCCGCCGGAGGCGACGCTCCTCACCCTGACCGCCCGTCAGAGCTGAGACGGCGGTCGGCTAGACTCGTCGGGTACCTCGGGGTGTGGCGCAGCTTGGTAGCGCGCGTCGTTCGGGACGACGAGGTCGCAGGTTCAAATCCTGTCACCCCGACAGAGGGCTCAGGGGCCGCCGCGAGGCGGCCCCTGAGTCGTTCCCGGGGTTGGTGACCCGGTCGAGGGGGCACCGAGGGTCCGATGACCGAGTGGTTGCTCCTCCTCGCCGCCGTGGTGCTCACGGCGTTCACCGGCTTCTTCGTCGCCGCCGAGTTCTCCCTCACCACGGTCGACCGAGGCCAGGTGGAGGAGGCGGCCGCGGCCGGTGACCGCCGGGCCGGCGGCGTGGTGAAGGCGCTGCGCGGGCTGTCCACCCAGCTGTCCGCCGCCCAGCTGGGCATCACGATCACCACTCTCGTCGTCGGCTACCTGGCCGAGCCGGCGCTGGGTCACCTGCTGCACGGTCCCCTGGAGGCGCTCGGCCTGCCCGCCGGTGCGGTCGCCGGCGTCTCCTACGGCCTGGCCCTGGCCCTGGCCACCACGCTGCAGATGCTGCTCGGCGAGCTCGGCCCGAAGAACCTGGCGATCGCCAACCCGCTGGCCGTCGCCGCCGCCGTCGCACCGGGCATGCGGGCCTTCACCCGGGTCACCGGCGTGCTGGTCACCGCGCTGCAGCGGGTGGCCAACGCCATCGTCCGGCGGCTGGGCATCGAGCCGAAGGAGGAGCTCGACTCCGCGCGCGGCGCCGAGGAGCTGGCCGCCGTCGCCCGGCGCTCGGCCGAGGAGGGCGACCTCTCCCCCGTCGCGGCCCGCCTGCTGGAGCGGTCGCTGGGACTGCGGCAGAAGTACGCCACCGACGTCATGACCCCGCGCACCCGCCTGTGGGCACTGCGGTCGGACGCCACCGCCGCCGACGTCATCACCGCCGCCGTCGAGTCGGGCCGGTCCCGCTTCCCGGTCCACGGCTCCGATCTCGACGAGGTGACCGGCGTGGTGCACGTCAAGCACGCCGTCGCCGTCCCGGAGGAGGAGCGCACCGCGCGCACCGCCGCCGAGCTGGCCGCCCCGGTGCTGGCCGTCCCGTCGTCGCTGCAGCTGGAGCGGCTGCTGGACCTGCTCCGGGAGCAGGGGCTGCAGATCGCCCTCGTCGTCGACGAGTGGGGCGCCACGCACGGCGTGGTGACCCTGGAGGACATCGTCGAGGAGCTCGTCGGGGAGATCTCCGACGAGACCGACCGGCCGCTGCGCACCCTCCGCCGGGCGGACGACGAGACCTGGCTGCTGTCCGGGCTGCTGCGCCCGGACGAGGTCCGCGACCGCACCGGGGTGCCGGTGCCGGAGGGCCGCTACGAGACGCTCGCCGGGTTCCTCGCCGAGCGGCTGCAGCGGCTGCCGGAGGTCGGTGACCGCGTGGACGTGGAGGGGGCGCGGCTGATCGTCGAGACGCTGGAGGGACGGCGGGTGGCGCGGGTGCGCGCCGAGCAGGTCCCGGCGGAGGTGGCGGCATGAGCGACGTCGTCAGCCTGCTGGTGCTCGTCGCGCTGCTGATGGGCAACGCGTTCTTCGTGGCCGCGGAGTTCGCCCTGGTCACCGCCCGCGTCGACCAGCTCGAGCCGCGCGCGCAGGCCGGCTCGCCGCGGGCCGTGAAGACGCTCGCCGCCATGCGCAACGTCTCGCAGATGATGGCCGCCGCCCAGCTCGGCATCACGCTGTGCTCGCTCGGGCTCGGCGCGGTGGGCGAGCCGGCGGTCGCCCACCTCATCGAGCGGCCGATGGCGGCCCTCGGCGTCCCCGAGGGGTTGCTGCACCCGATCGCGCTGGTCATCGCCCTGGCGATCGTGACCGTGCTGCACATGGTGCTCGGCGAGATGGTGCCCAAGAACGTCACCATCGCCGGCCCCGACCGCGCCGCGCTGGTGCTGGGGCCACCCCTGGCCACCTTCGCCCGGCTGCTCAAGCCGGTCATCTGGCTCTTCAACACCGTCGCCAACGGCTTCGTGCGGCTGTTCGGTGTGCAGCCGACCGACGAGGTCGCCGCCAGCTTCGACGAGGCCGAGATCCGCTCGATGATCACCCAGTCCCGGCGCGAGGGCCGGCTCGGCAGCGAGGTGAGCGAGCTGGCCGCCGGCGCCCTCACCTTCGAGCAGCACGACATCGACTCCGTGCTCCTGCCGATCGAGCGCGTGGTCACCGTGCCCCGGTCGACGACACCGCGGGAACTGGAGGCCGTCGTCGCCGAGCACGGCTTCAGTCGCTACCCGGTGCGCGGCGAGGACGACGCGCCGGCCGGCTTCGTGCACGTGAAGGACGTCCTCGGGCTGGCCGGGGCCGACCGCGACCGGCCCATCCCCGACGACCGCGTCACCCCGCTGGTCCGGCTCGCGCCGGACGCCGCGCTGCCGGAGGTGCTCGCGGAGATGCGCGTGCAGGGCGCGCACCTGGGCCGGGTCGTCCGGGACGGCGTCACCGTCGGCGTGGTCGCGCTCGAGGACGTCTTGGAGCGGCTGATCGGCGACGTCCGGGACGCCACGGTCGTGCACCCCGGGGGCTCTCCGCAGGTGGGCGCGGGCGCCGGGGGAAGATGAGCAGGCGGGCGCGCACCCGAGCACGCCCGTGGACAGAGCACCGCCGCAGGAACGCGGCGACGAGCGACAGCGAGGAGCCCGTTGACTGCCGAGCCCGCCGCCACGCGGTCCCCCCACGCCAGCGTCATCACCCCGGCCACGCCGACGCCCTACGCGGCCGCGCTGCCGGCCGAGGTGACCGCCCGCTGGCAGGCCCGGTTCCGGGCGCCGCGGGTGAGCCTGCCCGACTGGGCGCTGGAGGCGCCGCACCGCTGCCTGTACTCCTCCGACGTCAGCGGCGTCGTCGAGCAGTACGCCTGGGACCGCACCACCGACGTCCACCGGCAGGTCACCGACCGGGCCAACGGCACGCTGATCGCCACGATCAGCCCGGACGGCGAGACCATCTGGTGGTTCGCCGACACCGACGGCGACGAGTTCGGCATCTGGATGGTGCAGCCGTTCACCGGTGGCGAGGACCGCGTCGCCCTGCCGGAGGTCGGGCCGGCCTACCCGGCGGGGCTGGAGGTCGGCACCCGGGTGGTCGCCGTCGGCCGCTCCACCGACGACGGCTCCGAGCTGTGGCTGGACCCTGTGGGCGGCACCGCGCGGGTCGTCTACCGGCACGAGGACCCGGCGTCGGTCGACGCGCTCACCCACGACGAGGACCTGCTGGTCATCTCGCACTCCGAGCACGGCGACCCGCGCTACCCGGCGCTGCGCGTGCTGCGGACCGACGACGACACGATCGTCGCCGAGAAGTGGGACGGCGAGGGCCGCGGGCTGCACGCGCTGGAGTTCGCCCCGCTCCCCGGCGACCGGCGGCTGCTGGTCGGCCACGAGCGGCGCGGGCGGGAGGAGCTGCTGGTCTGGGACGTCGGCACCGACACCGAGACCGAGCTCGTCCTGGACCTCCCCGGCGACGTGACCGCCGGCTGGTACCCCGACGGCTCGGCACTGCTGGTCGGGCACGACCACGCCGCGCGCAGCGAGCTGTACCGCTACGACCTGGCCACCGGGACGCTGGAGGCGCTGGACACCCCGCGCGGCGTCGTCCGCGGGGCCACCGCCCGCCCCGACGGCACCGTCGAGCTGGCCTGGTCCAACGCCGAGCTCCCGCCGGTGATCCGCCGGGCCGACGGGCCGGTCGTGCTGGCCGCCCCCGGCGAGGAGCCGCCGGCGGCCTACCCGGTGGAGGACCGCTGGGTGCCCGGACCGGGCGGGGAGGTTCACGCGCTGCTGGTGCGCCCGGCCGGTCCCGCCCCGTACGCGACGGCGTTCCTGGTGCACGGCGGGCCGGAGTCCGCCGACGACGACTCCTACCGCGCCCGCCGCGCGGCCTACGTGGACGCCGGCTACGCGGTCGTGCACGTCAACTACCGGGGCTCCACCGGCTACGGCAGCGCCTGGCGGGACGCGCTGACCGGCCGGCCGGGGCTGACCGAGCTGGAGGACGTCGCGGCGGTCTACGACGCCCTGGTCGACGAGGGGGTCGTGGACCCGCGCCGCGCGCTGCTCACCGGCGGCTCGTGGGGCGGCTTCCTCACCCTGCTGGGCCTCGGCACCCAGCCCGAGCGCTGGGCCGCCGGGATCGCCGAGGTGCCGGTCGCGGACTACCTGGCCGCCTACGAGGACGAGATGGAGGGCCTGCGGGCCTACGACCGCGCGCTGTTCGGCGGGTCACCCGAGGAGGTGCGCGACGTGTACGTGCGCTCCTCGCCGATCACCTACGTCGACGCCGTCTCCGCCCCGGTGCTCGTGGTGGCGGGGGCCAACGACCCGCGCTGCCCCATCCGGCAGATCGACAACTACCTGGGCGAGCTGGAGCGGCTCGGCAAGCGGCACGAGGTGTACCGGTTCGACGCCGGCCACGGCTCGCTGGTCATCGAGGAGACCATCCGCCAGGTCGAGGTCGCGCTGTCCTTCGCCCTCCGCCACGTCCACCCCTGACCCCTCGGGGGCAGAAATGGCCATTTCTGCCCCCGAGGGTCAGCGGGAGGCGGCGATCAGTTCGGCGATCTGGACGGTGTTGAGCGCGGCGCCCTTGCGCAGGTTGTCGTTGCTGACGAACAGCGCCAGCCCGCGGCCGTCGTCGACACCCGGGTCCTGCCGGATGCGCCCGACATAGCTCGGGTCCTGCCCGGCGGCCTGCTGCGGGTTCGGGACGGCGGTGAGCTCGACCCCGGGCGCGCCGGTCAGCAGCTCGGTGGCCCGCTCGACCGACAGCGGCCGGGCGAACTCGACGTTGAGCGACAGCGAGTGCCCGGTGAAGACCGGGACACGGACGCAGGTGCCCGACACCCGCAGGTCGGGGATGCCGAGGATCTTGCGGCTCTCGTTGCGGAGCTTCTGCTCCTCGTCGGTCTCGTTGCTGCCGTCGTCGACCAGCGAGCCGGCCATCGGCAGCACGTTGAACGCGATCGGCTTCACGTACTTCACCGGCTCGGGGAAGGTGACCGCCGTCCCGTCGTGGGTGAGCTCCGCGGCCTTGTCCGCGACCGCCTTGACCTGGGTGTCGAGCTCCTCGACGCCGGCCAGGCCGCTGCCGGACACCGCCTGGTAGGTACTGGCGACCAGGCGGACGAGCTGGGCCTCGGCGTGCAGCGGGGCGAGCACCGGCATCGCGGCCATGGTCGTGCAGTTCGGGTTGGCGATGATGCCCTTGCGCATCTCGCCCAGGGCGTGCGGGTTGACCTCGGCGACGATCAGCGGGACGTCGGGATCGCGCCGCCACGCCGAGCTGTTGTCGATCACCATGACGCCGGCCTCGGCGAACCGCGGCGCCTGCACCCGCGAGGTGGTCGCGCCGGCGGAGAACAGCGCGACGTCCAGCCCGGTGGGGTCGGCGGTCGCGGCGTCCTCGACGGTGATCTCGCCGCTGCCCCAGGGCAGGGTGCTGCCGGCCGAGCGGGCCGAGGCGAAGAACCGCAGCTCGGCGATCGGGAAGCCCCGGTCGGCGAGGATCTGGCGCATGACGCCGCCGACCTGGCCGGTGGCGCCGACGACGCCGACCCGCAGCCCGTCCTTCGGGAAGAGGCTCATCGTCCGGTCCCTCCGTAGACGACCGCCTGCTCGTCGTCGGTGCCGAGGTCGAAGGCGTCGTGCACCGCACGGACGGCGACGTCCACGTCGGTGTCGCGGCACACAACGGAGATGCGGATCTCCGAGGTGCTGATCAGCTCGAGGTTGACGCCGGCGTCGGCCAGCGCGCCGAAGAAGCGCGCCGAGACGCCCGGGTGCGAGCGCATGCCCGCGCCCACCAGCGACACCTTGCCGATGTGCTGGTCGAACCGCACGTCGGTGTATCCGACGGTGTGCTTGACCTTCTCCAGCGCCGAGATCGCGGCCGGCCCGTCGCTCTTGGGGAGGGTGAAGGAGATGTCGGCCAGCTTGCTCGCCTCGGCCGACACGTTCTGCACGATCATGTCGATGTTGATCTCGGCGTCGGCGAGGACCCGGAAGAGCTGCGCGGCCTCGCCCGGCCGGTCCGGCACCCCGAAGACGGTGATCTTCCCCTCGGAGCGGTCGTGCGCGACGCCGGTGATGATGGCCTGTTCCACCGTGAGGTCCTCCATCGAGCCGGTCACGATCGTGCCGGGGAGCTGGGAGTAGGAGCTGCGGACGTGCACCGGGATGCCGTAGCGGCGGGCGTACTCGACGCAGCGGAGCATGAGCACCTTCGCCCCCGAGGCGGCGAGCTCGAGCATCTCCTCGTACGTCACCGTGTCCAGCCGCCGGGCGTTGGGCACGATCCGCGGGTCGGCGGTGAACACGCCGTCGACGTCGGTGTAGATCTCGCAGACGTCGGCGCGCAGCGCGGCGGCGACCGCGACGGCGGTGGTGTCGGACCCGCCGCGGCCGAGCGTCGTGACGTCCTTGGTGTCCTGGCTGACGCCCTGGAACCCGGCCACGATGACGACCGCGCCCTCGTCGAGGGCGTCGCGCAGCCGGCCGGGCGTGACGTCGATGATCCGCGCCTTGCCGTGGCTGGAGGTGGTGATCACCCCGGCCTGGGAGCCGGTGAACGACCGCGCCTCGTAGCCGTGCGTGTTGATGGCGATGGCCAGCAGCGCCATGGAGATGCGCTCGCCGGCGGTGAGCAGCATGTCGAGCTCGCGGCCGGCCGGGTCGTCGGTGATCTGGCCGGCCAGGTCGAGCAGCTCGTCGGTCGTGTCACCCATCGCGGAGACCACGACGACGACGTCGTTGCCGTCCTTCTTGGCCGCGACGATGCGCTCGGCGACGCGCTTGATGTGCGCGGCGGAGGCGACGGAGGAGCCGCCGTACTTCTGGACGACGAGGGCCACGGGTCCACAGGCTACCGACGTCCCGCGCCGACCGTGGTTGCGTCCCCCCGGACGGGACGCTGTGATCACGGAGTGGACGATCCCGAGCGCTGGCTGCTGACCGCCGAGGAGCGTGGCAACCCCGCGACGTCGCTGCCCGCGTGGACGGCGGGCAACCTCGCCGAGCCACTGGTGCACGGCGCCACGTACTTCGACCGGCTGGTCGAGGCGGTGCAGGGCCTCGACGAGGGCGACCACCTCTTCTTCACCGACTGGCGGGGCGATCCGGACGAGCAGCTGCGCCCCGGCGGGCCCACCGTCGCCGAGCTGTTCACCGCGGCCGTGAGCCGGGGAGTGTGCGTGCGCGGGCTCGTCTGGCGGTCACACATGGACCGGGTGTCGTTCAGCAAGGAGGAGAACCGCGCCCTCGACGACGAGATCGAGCACGGCGGGGGCGAGGTGATCCTCGACCAGCGGGTGCGCCGCATGGGCAGCCACCACCAGAAGTTCGTCGTCCTGCGCCACGACCAGGACGCCACGCGCGACGTCGCCTTCGTCGGCGGCATCGACCTGTGCCACGGCCGCCGGGACGACTCCACCCACGCCGGCGACCCGCAGGCGCTGCCGATGGCGGCGGCCTACGGCCCGCGCCCGCCGTGGCACGACGTCCAGCTGATGCTGCGCGGGCCGACGGTGGGTGTGCTGGACACGGTGTTCCGGGAGCGCTGGAACGACCCGAACAGCCCGGACACCGACCACCCGCTCGCCTGGATCCACGACAAGCTGCACCACACCCGGCTGCACGCCGACCCGCTGCCGGACCAGCTGCCCCCGCCGCCCGAGTGCGGCCCCGTCTACGTGCAGAACCTGCGCACCTACCCGGCGATCCGTCCGCCGTACGACTTCGCGCCGCGCGGCGAGCGCTCGGTGGCCCGGGGCTACTCCAAGGCGATCAAGCGGGCCCGCCGGCTGGTCTACCTCGAGGACCAGTACATGTGGTCGGCCGACGTCGCGCGGATGTTCGCCCAGGCGCTGGCCGAGCACGAGGGGCTGCACCTGGTGGTCGTCGTCCCCCGGGTGCCCGACCAGGACGGTGCGGTGGCCCAGCGGTCGCAGTACGTCGGCCGGTGGCAGGCGCTGGAGATGTGCCGGGTCGCCGGCCGGGACCGGGTGCACGTCTTCGACGTGGAGAACCACGAGGGGACGCCGGTCTACGTGCACGCCAAGGTCTGCGTGGTCGACGACGTCTGGGGCAGCGTCGGCAGCGACAACTTCAACCGCCGCTCGTGGACGCACGACAGCGAGCTGTCCTCCGCCGTCCTCGACACCACCCGGGACCCCCGGGAGCCCCGTGACCCGGCCGGCACCGGGGACGGCGCGCGGGTGTTCGCCCGGGACCTGCGGCTGGAACTGGCCCGCGAACACCTCGACCGCGCCGCCGACGGCAGCGAGGACGCCGACCTGATCGACCCGGACGCGTTCGTCGCCGCGCTCGAGGCGAGCGCCGAGGCGCTGGAGGGGTGGCACGCCGGCGGTCGCCGCGGGCCGCGGCCCCCCGGTCGGCTGCGGCCGCACCGGACCGAGCGGCTGTCGCTGCCCGCCCGGCTGTGGGCCACCCCGGTCTACCGCTTCTTCGACGACCCCGACGGGCGCCCGTGGCGGATGCGCCTGGCGAAGAGCTGGTGACCTGACCGCAGGCCCGCGAGCTCCGCGCCGGCAGTCCCTCCACGGACGCTCGTGCTCTGCCCACCCTCGTGGGCAGAGCACGAAGGCGAGCCCCCCAGTACACCTCCACGGGCGCTCGTGCTCTGCCCAGCCCTGTGGGCAGAGCACGAGCATCCCCAGGTACGGGTGGTCGGCCCCGACGCCGGCGGGAGGCGGCGACGCTCGCCGGGTGACCGACAGCGACCTCGGCGGTGTGCTCCGGCGGATCCGCCGGATCGCCGACCTGTCCCAGCGGGAGCTCGCCGGGCACCTCGGGATCTCGAAGTCCGCGGTCGCCGCCGCGGAGAGCGGACGGTCCGGGCTCGACGCCCGCGCGCTGGCCCGCGCCGCCGAGCTGGCGGGGCTGCGCCTGACCCTCGTGGACGGCACCGGCGCGGAGGTGCCGGCGATGGACCCCGACGCCGTCCGGGACATGGGCGACCGGCGCTTCCCCGCCCACCTGGACACCCGCTACTCCGACGAGGGCTGGTGGCACGACGAGCACCGCTACAGCCGGGACCGGGTCTGGTACACCTTCGACCGGGACCGCCGGCGCCGCGACGCCACCCGCCGGGTGCGGGGCACGCCCGCCGACCACCAGCTCCCGCGGCCGGGCGACGCGCCCGAGCAACGGGCCGAGGCGCGGCGGCTGGAGCAGTGGCGCGCCCGGACGGCGGAGCGGCAGCGGAGGTTCCTCGCCGGCGAGCTGAGCAGCATCGACGACGGCTTCCGCTGCGACTGCCCACCCCGCTGCGACGAGCTCGACGACGGCTCCGGTCGGCCCGTGCACGCGCCGGACTGCCCGTGTGGCTGCGACCTGGGCTGAGCCGCTGCTACCGTGGGGGCGTGCGCGGCAGCCTCCTGCTTACCCGCCGCGGCGAGGCCCTCTCCTAGGTCGGCCCCCTCGCCGCGGAGTCCGCGCGTTCCCGGCGCACTGCTGACCGCCCCACCGGAGCTGAGTCCAGCCCGCGCCAGAGGAGCGACCCCGTGAGCAGGAACATGAGCGAGAACCACCCGCACGTCCGCAACCCCCAGCGGCCCTCGGGCATGCCGATCCACCGGTACGCCCCCTTCGCGCCGATCGTGCTGCCCGACCGCACCTGGCCGGAGACCGTCACCACGGTCGCCCCGCGCTGGTGCGCCGTCGACCTGCGGGACGGCAACCAGGCGCTGATCGACCCCATGACGCCCGACCGCAAGCGGCGCATGTTCGAGCTGCTGGTCCGGATCGGCTACAAGGAGATCGAGGTCGGCTTCCCGGCGGCCAGCCAGACGGACTTCGACTTCGTCCGCCAGCTGATCGAGGACGACCTGGTACCCGACGACGTCACCATCCAGGTGCTCACCCAGGCCCGTGACGAGCTGATCGAGCGGACCTTCGAGTCGGTGCGCGGCGCGAAGCAGGCCATCGTCCACCTCTACAACTCGACGTCCACGCTGCAGCGGCGGGTGGTGTTCGACTCCGACCGCGCCGGCATCGTCGACATCGCCGTCCACGGCGCACAGATCGTGCGCAAGCTGGCCGAGCAGATGCCCGACACCGACATCTCCTACCAGTACTCCCCCGAGTCGTTCACCGGCACCGAGCTGGACTTCGCCGTCGAGGTCTGCAACGCGGTCACCGACGTCTGGGAGCCCACCCCCGACCGGCCGACGATCATCAACCTGCCGGCCACCGTCGAGATGGCCGAGCCGACCGTCTACGCCGACCAGATCGAGTGGATGCACCGGAACCTGGGCCGGCGCGACGCCGTCGTCCTGTCCCTGCACCCGCACAACGACCGCGGCACCGCCGTCGCCGCCGCCGAGCTGGGCTACCGCGCCGGCGCCGACCGCATCGAGGGCTGCCTGTTCGGCAACGGCGAGCGGACCGGCAACGTCGACCTGGTCACCCTGGGGCTGAACCTGTTCAGCCAGGGCATCGACCCGCAGATCGACTTCTCCGACATCGACGAGATCCGGCGCACCGTCGAGTACTGCAACCAGCTGGGCGTCCACGAGCGGCACCCCTACGGCGGAGACCTGGTCTACACGGCCTTCTCCGGCTCGCACCAGGACGCGATCAACAAGGGCTTCAAGGCCCTCGCCGCCGACGCCGAGGCCGCCGGCAAGCGGGTCGATGACATGCCGTGGGCCGTGCCGTACCTGCCGATCGACCCCAAGGACGTCGGCCGCAGCTACGAGGCCGTGATCCGGGTGAACAGCCAGTCCGGCAAGGGCGGCGTCGCCTACATCATGAAGACCGAGAACCACCTGGACCTGCCCCGCCGGCTGCAGATCGAGTTCAGCGCGGTGATCCAGCGGCACACCGACAACGAGGGCGGCGAGGTGACCGCCCAGCAGATGTGGGCGGCCTTCTCCAGCGAGTACCTGCCCGACCCCCACGCGCCGTGGGGCCGCTTCTCGCTGGCCGGCCACCGGCACACCGCGCACGGCGAGCAGCTGGACGAGATGGTCGTCGAGCTGGTCGACAACGGCGTCCCGACGACGATCCACGGTCGCGGCAACGGCCCGATCGCGGCGTTCGTCGACGCGCTGAAGTCCGTCGACGTCGACGTCCGCGTGCTGGACTACGCCGAGCACGCGATGTCCTCCGGCGGCGACGCGCGGGCCGCGGCCTACGTCGAGTGCGCCGTCGGCGACCGGGTGCTGTGGGGCGTGGGCATCGACCCGAACATCGTCAGCGCGTCGCTGCGCGCGGTCGTCTCGGCGGTGAACCGGGCCCAGCGGTAGGAGAAGGACCAACTGCCGGAGGGCCCGCGATGTCGCAGCTGATCCCCTACCTCGCCGTCCGTGACGCGCGCGCGGCGATGTCCTGGTACGCCGACGCGCTCGGTGCCCGCGTCGTGGGCGAGCCGTACGTCTCCGACGACGACCGCATCGGCCACGCCGAGCTCGACGTCGGCGGGGCGACCCTGTACCTGGCCGACGAGTACCCGGAGCTGGGGCTGGGCGGGCCGGAGAGCGGCCGGGTGAGCGTCTCCCTGCACCTGACCGTGCCCGACGTGGACAGCGCCGTCGCCCGGGCGGCCGCGGCCGGCGGGACCGTCGAACGCGAGCCGGACGACGCCCCGTACGGGCGCATCGGCGTCGTCGTCGACCCGTTCGGGCACCGCTGGATGCTGCAGACGCCCGGCGCGTCGCCGTCGACGTCCCGGCCACCGGTGCGCCCCGGCGACGCGGTCTACCTGACCGTCCGGGTGCCCGACGGCGCCCGGGCCCGCGACTTCTACGAGGCGGTCCTCGGCTGGTCGATGAGCCCGGGCAAGGTGGACGACGGCTGGGAGGCGCAGGGCCAGACCCCGATGGTCGGGCTGCACGGCGGGCAGACCCAGGACCTCGGCGCCGTGCCGATGTACGCCGTCGACGACATCGAGGTCGCCGTGGCCGCGGTGCAGACCGCCGGCGGGCAGGCCGGGGAGATCGAGCAGGAGTCCTACGGCTCGTCGGCGTACTGCCGCGACGACCAGGGGCTGCCGTTCTGGCTCGGCCAGCTGAGCTGACGAAGGGCCCCGTCCCGAGGCTCACCCCTCGCGAGCTCGGGGTGAGCCTCGGGACGGGGCCGCGTCCTCGGGCGGGGCGTCCCCGGGCTCGTCGCCCTTGTAGACCGCGTCCTGGTACCGGCCGTCGGCGAGCTCGTCGACGAGCAGCAGGTCCCGGCGGACGTGCCGGCGGCGGTAGGCCACCCGGCTGATCATGTGCGCGCTCACGGGCGCGGTGAGCAGCTGGAAGGCGGCGACCAGCAGGAGCATCCAGGCGGCCGACCAGCTGCTGAGCCGGATCGCGCCGCCCACCATGATCAGCAGCACGCCGAGCACCTGCGGCTTGGTGCCGGCGTGCATCCGCGACAGGACGTCTGGGAAGCGCACCAGGCCCAGCCCCGCGGTCAGGCAGAGGAACGCGCCGGCCAGCAGGCAGCCGATCGCCACGACGTCCGCGACGGCGGTCACGCGCCGGCCTCCCTCTCCTCGGCGGCGACCGGCAGGCGGGCGTCCCGGCCGGCGTCCGTGCCGGTCCGCACCAGCATCCCGCCGACGTAGCGGGCGATCGACACCGAGCCGACGAACGCCAGCAGCGAGACGACGACCAGCACCGGCACCACCGTCGGGTCCCGCTCGAGGGCGGCGTACACGGCCAGCCCCGCGGCGATGATCACCAGCAGCGTGTCGGTCGCGACGACCCGGTCCAGCAGGGACGGGCCGCGCGCCAGCCGCACCAGGGCGAGCAGCGCGCCGCCGCCGATGAACGCGTAGAGCACGTAGGCGACGACGGTCACGGCACCCGCTCCCCGGTCGTCCGGCGCTCGGCGGACTCCAGCGCCTCGACGTCCGCGGCGGCCCCGAACGCGCGGACCAGCCGCTCCTCGGTGCGCAGCACGTGGGCCCGCTCCCGCTCGACGGCCGCCCGGTCGCGCACGTGCAGCAGGTGCACGGTGATCAGCTGCTCCTCCCGGTCGAGGTCGAGCACCAGGGACCCGGGGACCAGCGAGGTCGCCTCGGCGACCATCGTCAGCAGCAGGTCGGAGTCGGCCCGCAGCTGCACCCGCACGATCGCCGATCCGCCGTCACGGGCCGGCCGCAGCGCCAGCCAGGCGACCTGCGCGCCCGACACGACCAGGTCGACGACGAAGTGGCCGAGGAAGGCCAGCAGCGGCACCGGGCGCACCCGGACGCCCCCGACCACGTGCGGCAGCGGCAGCACGACCAGCACGACCAGGGCCACGAGCAGGCCGCTGAGCACGTTCGCCCAGGACCAGGTGCCCCACAGCAGGATCCAGACGAGCACCAGCCAGACGACCAGCGGCACCTGGTGCCGCAGCCGGGTGGCGGCCGGTTCGACGCTCACGGTCCCTCCGGTCCGAACACGGCGGAGATGTAGGGAGTGCGGTCGACCAGGTCCGCCGCGGCCCGGTCGGCGATGCCGTAGAGCGGGCCGGCCAGCCCGGTGAGCGCCACGGTGAGCGCGACCAGCGCCGCCGTCGCGGCCACCATCGTCGACGGCAGCGGCCGCAGCGCCCGGGTGCTGGACGCCGCGGGCGGGAGGTCGGGCTCGGCGGCGGTCGCCACGCGGGTGTGCCGGCGCCAGGCGTCCTGGAAGGCGGTCCGCGGCCCCTCGCCGTCGGGCGACGGGCCGCCGTCCGGGGTGCGCCCGTTGCCCGAGCCGGCGTCGGCCGCGGCCGCGGCGGCGGTGTCGTCGGCCGGGGCCTGCGTCGGGGACCGCCAGAAGGCGCGGGTCCAGACGCGGGCGATGGCCAGCAGGGTGAGCAGGCTGGTGACCACACCACCCGCGACCAGCACCAGCGCCATCGCGCTGCCCTCGGCGACCCCGGCCTGGAGCAGCCCGAGCTTGCCGATGAACCCCGACAGCGGCGGGATGCCGGCCAGGTTCATCGCCGGCACGAAGAACAGGACGGCCAGCAGCGGCGAGCGCCGGGCCAGGCCGCCCAGCTTGTCCACCGAGGTGGTGCCGCCCTGCCGCTCGACCAGCCCGGCCACGAGGAACAGCGTGGTCTGGATGGCGATGTGGTGGGCGACGTAGAACACCGCGCCGGCCAGCCCGCCCGCCGTCCCCAGGGCGATGCCGAAGACCATGTAGCCGATGTGGCTGACCAGGGTGAACGACAGCAGCCGCCGCAGGTCGGTCTGCGCGACCGCGCCGAGGATGCCGATGAGCATCGTGGCCAACGCTGCCCACATGAGCAGGTCGTCGAGCGCTCCGTTCGGGAACAGCAGCGTCTGGGTGCGGATGATCGCGTAGACGCCGACCTTGGTGAGCAGGCCGGCGAAGACCGCGGTGACCGGCGCCGGGGCGGTCGGGTAGCTGTCGGGCAGCCAGGCCGACAGCGGGAAGACCGCCGCCTTGATGCCGAACGCGATGAGCAGCATCGACTGCAGCAGCACCTGGGTGCCCTCGGGCAGCTCGGCGAGCTTGATCGCGAGGTCGGCCATGTTGACCGTGCCGGTCGCGGCGTACACCAGCCCGATGGCGGCCAGGAAGATCAGCGAGCTGGTCAGGCTGACGATGACGTAGGTGATGCCGCCGCGGATGCGGGGCGCCGTGCCGCCCAGGGTGAGCAGCACGTAGGAGGCCACGAGCAGGATCTCGAAGCCGACGTAGAGGTTGAACAGGTCCCCGGCGAGGAAGGCGTTGCTCACGCCGGCCACCAGCACGAGGAACGTCGGGTGGAAGATCGACAGCGGCGTCTGCTCCGATCCGTCGGCCGAGCCCTGGCCGACGGCGAAGACGAGGACGCCGAGGGCCACGGTCGAGGCGACGACGAGCATCAGCGCCGACAGCCGGTCGACGACGAGCACGATGCCCAGGGGGACGGGCCAGTCACCGACCGAGATCGCGTTCGCGCCGTCGGCGTCGGCCATGAGCAGCAGCACCACGGAGACGACCAGCACCGACGTCAGGACGGCGAGGCTCAGGGCCCGCTGGAACCGGGGGTGCCCGGAGATGAGCAGGGCGCCGGCCGCCCCGAGCAGGGGCAGCAGGACCGGCAGCGGGACGAGGACGCGGCTCACCGGGCCCCCGTCCCGGCCGGCAGGTCGACGTCGTCGGCGGGCAGCTCGTCGGCGTCGGGGCCGTGCAGGCTGTCGGCGTGCCCGGCGATGCGGTCGTCGGGGGACAGCTCGTCGGGGTCCAGCTCGTCGGCGTCGGTGGCCGAGCGGGCGGCGACCCGGCGGTCCTCCTCGTCGGTGCCGACGACCTCCTGGTGCACCAGCCGCCAGGAGCGGTGGATCATCGCCAGCACGAACGCCGAGACGCCGAAGGTGATCACGATCGCGGTGAGGATGAGCGCCTGCGGGAGCGGGTCGTTCATCTCCTCCGGCTCGGAATAGCCCAGGATCGGCGCCAGCCCGGCCGGGCCCCCGGCCGACAGCACCAGCAGGTTCGTGGCGTTGCCCAGGAGCAGGAAGCCCAGCAGGACGCGGGTGAGGCTGCGGTCGAGCAGCAGGTACACCCCCGCCGCGTAGAGGCCGCCGATGATCACCGGCAGCACGATCGTCGGGGTCATCGGACCACCACCTCCCCGGGTGTGAGCTCGATCGGGTCCTCCTCGTCCTCCTGGCGGTCCAGCTCGGCGCCGAGGCTGCGCAGCACGTCGAGGACCAGGCCGACGACGATGAGGTAGACCCCCATGTCGAAGAACAGGGACGTCACCAGCTTGATGTGGCCGAGCACCGGGACGTCGATCTCGAGGATCGCCGTCTGCAGCACCTCGCCCCCCAGCAGCAGGCCGGCCGCGCCGGTGCCGCCGGCGAACAACAGCCCGGCGCCGAGCAGCAGGCCGGGCGCGACCGGGGCGGCCTCACCCAGCTCGTAGCGCCCACCGGCGAGGTAGCGCAGCACGAGGGCGAGCCCGGCGACCAGCCCGCCGGCGAACCCGCCGCCGGGCTCGTTGTGCCCGGAGAACAGCAGGTAGACGGAGAAGACCGTGATCGTGTGGAACAGGATCCGGGTGATCACCTCGAGCACCACCGAGCGACGGGCCGGGTCGAGGGTGCCGGTCGCGGCCAGCCACCGGTTCCGCGGCGCCCGGGCGGCCCGTGGGCCGCCGGCCCGGGACCGCTCGGAGGGGTCCGCCCGCTCCACACTGCCGGTGCGACCGCGCAGGAAGACCAGGCTGGCCACGCCGGTCGCGGCGACGACCAGCAGCGAGATCTCGCCCATGGTGTCCCAGGCCCGGATGTCGACCAGGATCACGTTGACGATGTTCTTGCCCCCGCCGAAGGCGAACGCCTGCTCGGGGTAGTCGGCCGACACCGGGGTCGCGGTCCGGACGGCCAGCGCCACGGCACCGACGGCGGCCATGAACGCCCCGACCGCCACGGCGATCACGCCGCGGACGGCGCGCTCGCGGGGCAGGTGCCGCTCGGTGATGTCCTTGGGCAGCTTGCGCAGCACGAGGACGAAGACGACGAGGGTGAGCGTCTCGACGAGGAACTGGGTGAGCGCGAGGTCCGGCGCACCCTGCAGGGCGAAGAGGACGGCGGTCCCGTACCCGGTCACCCCGACGACGAGCACCGCCGAGAGCCGCTGCCGGATGCGCAGCGCGAGCAGCGCGGCGGTGATGACGACCACGCCGACCATCGCCTGCACCGGGGTGTCCCACGCCCGCCACTCGCCCGGCCACGGTGCCCGGGTGAGCAGGATCGTGCCCGGCAGCGCGAGCACCGCGACCAGGATCGTGCCGAGGTAGGCCGGGAGCGAGCCGCGCTGGGTGGTGCCGGTGACCAGCACCGAGAGCCGGTCGAGGCCCTGGATGACGTTCCAGTACCCCTCGTCGGCCGACGCCCCGACGGCCAGCCGGCGCTGCAGCCGGTTCAGCGGGGTGCGGGCGGCGAACAGCGCGGCACCGCCGGCAAGTGTGACCGCCGTCAGCGCGAGGGCGGGCTGCAGGCCGTGCCAGAGCGCCAGCTCCTCGTACTCGGGGGCCAGCAGCGGCAGCGCCTCGGCGTACGCACCGACCAGGGGCTCGAGCAGCGGGCTGGCCGGCCCGGCGACCAGCCCCGCTCCGGCGAGGACGGCGGGCCCGGCCAGGAACAGCGCGCCGGGCGGGTGGGCGACCTCGCTCTCGGCGACCCCCGGCTTGCGGGCGAAGGCGCCCCACAGGAAGCGGAAGGTGTAGGCGGCGGTGAGCACCGAACCGACCAGCAGGCCGGTGAGCTCGACCGCGGCCACACCGCGCGAGGCCAGCCCGCCCTCCCACAGCGCGGTGAAGGCGGCCTCCTTGCCGACGAAGCCGAGCAGCGGGGGCACCCCGGCCATCGACGCCCCCGCCAGCAGCCCGATGACGGCCAGCACCGGCAGCCGCCGGCCCAGCCCGGAGAGCTTGCGCAGGTCCCGCGTGCCGGTGGCGTGGTCCACGATGCCGACGGTGAGGAAGAGCGTCGACTTGAACAGCGCGTGGGCGATGGTCATGGCCAGGCCCGCGGCGGCCATCTCCCGGCTGCCGGCACCGACCAGCACCAGCAGGAAGCCCAGCTGGCTGACGGTGCCGAAGGCCAGCAGCAGCTTGAGGTCGTTCTGGCGCAGCGAGCGGTACCCGCCGACGAGCATCGTCGCCAGGCCCAGCCCGAGCACGACCGGCCGCCACCCGGGCACGTCGGCGAAGCCGGGCGCCAGCCGCGCAACCAGGTAGATGCCGGCCTTCACCATCGCCGCGGCGTGCAGGTAGGCGCTGACCGGGGTCGGCGCCTCCATGGCCGCGGGCAGCCAGAAGTGGAACGGCACCATCGCCGACTTGGTGACCGCGCCGGCGAGCACCAGCGCCGTCCCGGCGACCATCGCGGTGCCGCTGCCCGGGTCGGCGACGACCTCCGAGAGCAGGAACGAGCCGCTGGCCTGCCCGATCAGGATGAGCCCGACCAGCATGGCCAGTCCGCCGGCGGTGGTGAGGATCAGCGCCTGTGACGCCGCCCGCCGCGCCGCCAGCCGCCGCCCGGACCCGCCGATGAGCAGGAAGGAGAAGACGGTGGTGAGCTCCCAGAACACGTAGAGGAGCAGCAGGTCGTCGGCGAGGACGAGGCCGAGCATGGAGCCGGCGAAGGCGGTCAGGCTCCCGGCGAAGCGGCCGGTGCCCTCGTCGTCCGGCCCGAAGTAGCGCGCGCAGTAGACGAAGACGAGGGCGCCGACGCCGGTGACCAGCGCGGCGAAGGCGAGGGCGAGGGCGTCGAGCCGCAGCGCGACGTCGAGGTCGAGGGCGGGGATCCACGGCACGGTCTCGCGGACGTCGTCGCCGGCCAGCACCCGGCCCAGCTGCGCCATGGTCCAGGCGAAGCCGGCGGCCGGGACCAGCGCGAGGGCCAGGAACGCCTGCCTCCCCCACCACCGCACGAGGAGCGGCGCCAGGACGGCGGCCAGCAGGTGGAGGAGGAGCAGAACTAGCACGGGTCTCCCGGGAGTCGGAGGGCGGCTCGGGGACCACAGACGTCGGTCGTCGACGGCCGGCGGTGCTGCCCACTTTACCTGCCAGGCGTGACCAGCCCGCTCTCGTAGGCGAAGGCGACCGCCTGCACCCGGTCCCGGAGACCCAGTTTCAGCAGCAGCCGGCTCACGTGCGTCTTGACCGTCGCCTCGCCGAGGTGGAGCCGGGCGGCGATCTCGGCGTTGGACAACCCGGCGGCGACCAGCGCGAGGACGTCGGTCTCCCGATCGGTGAGCTGGGCCAGCGCACCGGCCCGCTCGGGGTCGGGGGCGGGGGCCGCGGCGAAGGACTCGATGACGCGCAGCGTCACCGCGGGGTCGAGCAGCCCGTGCCCGGCGGCGACGGTGCGGACCGCGGCCACCAGGTCCTCGGGCGGCGCGACCTTGAGCAGGAACCCGCTCACCCCGGCGCGCAGGGCGGCGGCCACGTACTCGTCCTCGTCGAAGGTGGTGAGCACGATGACGCGGGTCGGCAGGTCGGCGGCGGCCAGCCGGCGCGCGGTCTCGAGGCCGTCCATGCCCGGCATGCGGACGTCGAGCAGGACGACGTCCGGCCGCGTCTGCGTGATGACCCGCACGCCGGAGGCTCCGTCGGCCGCCTCGCCGACCACCTCGATGTCGGGTTCGGCGGCGAGCACCATGCGCAGCCCGGTGCGCACCATCGCCTGGTCGTCGACCAGCACCACCCGGATCGTCACGCGGGGACCCCGGCCCTCGGGACGGCCGGCACCGCGAGTGGGAACGTGGCGCGCACGCGGTACCCGCCGCCGCGGACCGGCCCCACCTCCAGCCGCCCGCCCGCGACCGCCACCCGCTCCCGCATGTGCAGCTGCCCGTGCCCGCCGCGGCCGGGGGACGGCGGCGGCGTCGCCACCCGGGGCCGGCCGTCGTCGGTGACGGTGACGGTGACGGTGACCCGGTCGGGCGCGTGGTCCACCGTCACGGTGGTGGCCGCGGCGCCCGCGTGACGGACGACGTTGGACAGCGCCTCCTGGACCACCCGGACGGCGGAGACGTCGACCAGCTGCGGCAGCTCCACCGGCTCACCGGTGACCACGAGGTCGATCGGCATGCCGCCGGTCCGCAGCTCGCCCAGGACGGCGTCGAGGCGGGACAGCGACGGCAGCGGGGCCGGCTCGCCGTCCGGCTGCTCGCGGAGGATGCCGACGACCCGGCGCATCTCGTCGACCGAGTCCCGGCCGAGCCGCTCCAGGCCGCGCAGCACCTCCTGCGCCTCGGGGTGGTCGGGCAGCAGCCGGCGCAGGCCACCCATCTGCAGCACCATAACGCTCACCGCGTGCGCGACCGAGTCGTGCACCTCGCGGGCGATGCGGGCCCGCTCGGCGGTGGTGGCCGCGGCGGCGATGGTCTCCTGCTGCCCGGCCAGCCGAGCGGCGAGCACCTGCAGCTCCGACGCCCGGTGGCGGGACTGCGCGACCAGCGCCCCCACGACCGCGGCGGCACCGAGCACGAGCACGTAGAAGACCGACTCCCAGGCGTTGGGTGCGAAGGCGGCCGCGAAGCCGGTCACCAGGACGATCGACGTGCCCGCGGCGACGGCACCGCGCCGGGGCGGCAGCACCGCGACGGCGTGGCCGACGAGCAGGCCCATGCCGATCAGCTGGGCGCCGCCCGGCCCGGGTGCGCCGCCCGTGACGTTGAAGGCCACGGTGAGCACGCCCAGCACGGGGGCGAGGGCCGGCAGCTGCGGGCTGACGGCCAGGAGCACCCCGGTCAGCAGGCCCGGCACGACGAACAGCCAGTCCTGGCGGGTCACGTCGTCGATGAGCCACTCGAACACCGACATCGCACCCAGCAGCGCCCCCACGGCCGGCCAGAGCAGACGACGGGTGCGCGGGGGAACCGACCAGCGGGGCACGAGGGAGCACGCTAGGAGCCGCGCGCCCCCCGGGGGATCCCCCGCACGGCCGAACGCGGACGTGTCGGACTCCGTCGTACGGCGGAGGCGGGTCGGTGCGTCCCGGCGGACGCGCTGGTGAGGGTGCCGTTCCTAGTTTTCTCGGCGACGCCGCACCCAGGCGGCGCATCCCGACCTGACGAGGAACGATGACCACCGACGTCCGCACCACCCCTGCTCCCTCCGTCTCGACCGAGACCCCGCGCAGTGCCGGGTCGCTGCTGCTGCCGATCGCCGGCGGTGCCCTGATCGCCGGTTCGCTGCTGTACGTGGCCGGCATGGCCACCTCGCCGCCGCAGGACTCGATGGCCGACGCCGACTACATCGCCGCGCTGGCCCGGGACGAGGGGCAGACCACGCTGTCGGCGGTGCTGCTGCACTACGGCAACCTGCTGGCCGGCCTGGCCTGGCTGGCCGCTCCCGCGCTGGTGCGGGGCCGCCGCGGGCGGATCGCGACCGTCGTCGGCGCGCTGATGGCCGCCCTCGGCCTGGTCACGGTGGCCGGCTTCGTCCTGTACGACTACTGGACCGCCGCGGTGGGCCGGGAGCTGGACCCCGAGGTCGCCCTGTCCCTGTTCGACAGCGTGTCCGCCGATCCCGCGGTGGCCGTCGTCGGCATCGTGACGCTGTTCGGCATCCTCGGCCCGCTGGTGGCCCTCACCGGCTTGGCCCGCGCCGAGGTGACCGGCTGGTGGCTGCTGCTGCCCGCCGTGGCGAGCATCGCGGCGTCGATGGCGATGGCCTTCTCGCCGCTGCCCTTCGCCGGCTTCGCGCTGGTCGGCGCCGTGCCGCCGGTCGTCGTCGGCCTGCGGATGATCGCCCGCCGCCGCGCCGAGCGGTCCGCCGCCTGACCGGCACACCCTCTCCGCGGGTGCTCGTGCTCTGCCCACCACCGTGGGCAGAGCACGAGGTCGTCTTCGTGCTCTGCCCAGCACGGTGGGCAGAGCACGAGCACCGGCGAAGCAGGTACCGGACCCGAGCGCGGCTCCGGGACGGGCCGGCGGCTCAGCCCTCGGCGATCTCCGTGGCGGCAAGCCACTCGTTCTCGACCTGCTCCTTCTCGGCGTGCACGGCCTTGAGCTCGGCGTCCAGGGCGGCCGCCTTCGCGTAGTCGGTCGCGGCCGCGGCGAGCTGCCCGTGCAGCTTCTTCTCGTCGGCGTCCAGCTTGAGCATCCGCCGCTCGAGCCGGCTGGCCTCCTTCTTCGCCGCCCGCGCCTCGGCCGCCGAGACCGCCGGGGCGGCGGTCGACGGCGACCCGACCGGACGGGTCCCGCCGTCGCCGGCCGCCGTGGTCAGCGGCGCACCGCCCGCGGCCCGCCGGCGGAGGTACTCGTCGACCCCGCCCGGGAGCTCGGCGAGCGAGCCGTCACCGAGCAGCGCGACCACCTTGTCGCACACCCGGTCGACGAAGTACCGGTCGTGGCTGACCACGAGCACCGTGCCCGGGAAGCTGTCGAGCAGGTCCTCGAGCGCGGTGAGGGTGTCGATGTCGAGGTCGTTGGTGGGCTCGTCGAGCACCAGCACGTTCGGTTCGGCCATCAGCAGGCGCAGCAGCTGCAGGCGGCGCCGCTCGCCACCGGAGAGGTCACCGACCGGCGTCCACTGCCGGTTGGCCGCGAAGCCGAACCGCTCGGCGAGGGTGGACGCCGAGATCTCCTGGTTGCCGATCCGCGCGATGCGTGCGACGTCCTGCACCGCCTCGAGCACCCGCGCCCGCGGGGGCAGCTCGGTGACGTGCTGGGAGAGGTAGGCCGCGGCGACCGTCTGGCCGACGACGACGGTCCCGGCGTCCGGCTTCGTCTCCCCCACGAGCAACTTGAGCAACGACGTCTTCCCGGCGCCGTTCACCCCGACGATGCCGATCCGGTCGCCCGGGCCGACGTTCCAGGTCAGGTCCTTGAACAGCGTGCGCGGTCCGTCGTCGGTGGGGACGGCGTAGTCGACGTCCGCCACGTCGTAGACGGTCTTGCCGAGCCGGCGGGCGGCGAAGCCCTTGAGCGCCATCGAGTCCCGGGCGGGCGGCTCGTCGGCGATCAGCGCCTGGGCGGCCTCGATGCGGAACTTCGGCTTGCTGGTCCGGGCCGGCGGGCCGCGGCGCAGCCAGGCCAGCTCCTTGCGGACCAGGTTCAACCGGCGCTCCTCGGTCACCGCCGAGATCCGGGCCCGCTCCGCCCGGGCCAGGGTGTACGCCGAGTAGCCGCCGTCGTAGGCGTGCACGTTCCCGTCGGCGACCTCCCACGTGGTCGTGCAGACCTCGTCGAGGAACCACCGGTCGTGGGTGACGACCACGAGGCCACCGGCGCGCTGGTTGACGTACTCAGCCAGCCAGGCGACGCCCTCGACGTCCAGGTGGTTGGTGGGCTCGTCGAGGACGAGCAGGTCCAGCGGCCGGATCAGCTGCGCGGCGAGCGCCACGCGGCGTCGCTCGCCGCCGGACATCGGGGCGACCGGGGCGTCGAGGCCGAGCCGGTCGAGCTCCAGGCCGGTGAGCACCGAGCGGACGGCGGGGTCACCGGCCCACTCGTGCTCGGCGGCGAACATCGACGGCGGCAGGACGACGTCGCGCACCGTCGTCCCGGCGGGCAGCGTGCCGGACTGGTCGAGCACGCCCATGGCGAGGTCGCCGCGGCGCGTGACGCGTCCGGAGTCGGGCTCGTCGGTGCCGGTGAGCAGCGACAGGAGGGTGCTCTTGCCGCCGCCGTTGCGGCCGACGACGCCGATCCGCTCGCCCGCGGCGACGCCGAGGGAGACGTCGTCGAGGATCACGGTCGTGCCGTGTGCCTTGTGCACCCGCTCGAGGTTGACCAGGTTGACGGGCGCGCTCATCGGCTGCTGGGAGAGGTCATGGGACGCCCAGTATCCGCCCGGGCCGGGAGCGGGTGTCGACCGCCTCGGGACACGCGCCGGACGTCACTGGCGGTCCCCGCGAAAACCGTCGCTAGGCCAGGCGGGTGACCTCGACGGTGACCGTGTGCCCCTCGCTGCCCGGGCCGGAGAAGATGCCCTTGAACGGGGGGACGTCGCCGTAGTCCCGGCCGCGGCCCAGCGTCACGTGCCGGTGGCCGACGTCGACGGCGTTGGTCGGGTCGAAGCTGCACCAGCCGCCGTCCCACCACTCCACCCAGGCGTGGCTCTCCCCGGTGACGGTCTGCCCGACGCCGGCCTCGCGCTTGGGGTGCAGGTAGCCGGAGACGTAGCGGGCGGGCAGGCCGAGGGCGCGCAGGAGGCCGACGGTGACGTGCGAGATGTCCTGGCAGACGCCCTTGCCGGAGCGCCAGGCCTGCATGGCGTTGGTCTTCACGTTGGTCGAGCCCGACAGGTACTCCATGCGCTCCCGCACCAGCCGGCAGACCGCCGCTCCGGTGGCGTGCGGGTCGACGTCGCCCACGGCGGTCCGCACCTCGGCCAGGACGTCGTCGTCGACGGCGGTGAGCGCGGTCGGGGCGAGCAGCTCGCCGAACCGGTCGCGCACGTCCCGACCCTGCAGCTGCGCCCAGCCGACGTGCTCGTGCTCGGTGGGTTCGCGCCCGGCCTCGACGATCGAGGTGCCGGTGACCACGAGCTCGGTGTGCGGGGTGTGCAGGTCGAAGGCGGTGACCGTGGCGCCCCAGTAGTCGCGGTAGGCGAAGGCGGTGGCGCCCGGCTCGATCTCCACCCGCGACCGCAGCGTGGTCTGCCGGGTGCTGTTCTCCGGGGTCAGCCGCGCCTCGTTGTAGGACGAGCGCACCGGACCGCCGTAGTGGAAGCGGGTGCGGTGCACGACCTGCAGGCGCCACCGGTCGCCCGGCGGGCGCGGGCCGGACCGCTGCACCTGCGCCTGCAGCCCGGACGTCTGGCTCTGCGCCTGGCTCACGCCACCCCCTCCGGGACCCACACCTGCGGCGCCTGCTCGGTGAAGAACCGGTTGGTCACCGCCGCGCTCGCCGCCGAGCAGGTGCGCTGCAGCTCCTCCAGCCGCGCGGGCAGCTGGGCCAGCAGCTCGGGGGTACCCATGAACTCGAGCATGGTCCGCGCCCGGCCGACGATGCGGTGCGCCTCGCCGGCGACGCCGATCCGGGTGGCGTCGCGCACCGGCGCGCGCTCCAGCTCGGCCAGGCACGCCTCGGCCTGCTCCAGCGCGGCGAACACCGAACGGGGGAACAGCCGGTCCAGCAGCAGGAACTCCGAGGCGCGGCTGGAGTCGACCACGCCGCGGTAGGTGCGCAGGTAGGGCTCGTAGGCGCCGGTCGAGCGCAGCACCAGCGTCCAGGACGGCGCGGCGTCGCCGGCCAGCACCCGCGTGGAGATGATCCGGGTGGTCATGTCCACCCGCTCCAGCGAGCGGCCGAGGATGAGGAACAGCCAGCTCTCGTCGCGGCTCATCGTCGAGTCGGCCAGCCCGAACACCATCGCCGAGCGCTCCCGGACGAACCGGAACAGCGAGTGCGGGCCGTACCGGCGGGCCATCGTCCGCTGCTGGGGCAGCGCGTTGTGCGTGACGTTCAGCGACTCCCAGATCTCGGCGGAGAGCACCTCGCGGGCGCCGCGGGCGTTCTCCCGGGCCGCGGACAGGGCGCCGACGATCGAGCTCGGGCTGCCCCGCTCGAAGGCGAGGGTGGCCAGCACCCGCTCGGTGTCGGCCTCGTCGTCGGGCACCGGCGACCCCATCAGCGACAGCAGGTTCGCGCAGGCCCGCCGCTCGTCGATCCACGGGTCCTCGACCAGCCGCTGGGTGTGCACGTCGAGGATGCGGGCGGTGTCGTCGGCCCGCTCGACGTAGCGGCCGATCCAGAACAGCGACTCCGCGATCCGGCTCAGCACGACGCCTCCCGAGGGGCAGAGACGGCCATCTCTGCCCCTCCCTGTTGCTGTTGTTGCTGGGACTGGTCGACCAGCACGTCGCCGGCCGGGCCGGGGTCGGGCGCGGGCGGGTCCTCGGCCAGGTCGGCGGTGGTGAACTCGATGCGGGTGAGGTCGGGCCCGGGCTCGCCGGGCTCGGCGGCGGGCCGGGGCGGGCTCAGCACCCAGGTGTCCTTGGAGCCGCCGCCCTGGCTGGAGTTGACGACCAGCTCCCCCTCGGGCAGCGCGACGCGGGTCAGCCCGCCCGGCAGCACCCACACCTTGTCGCCGTCGTTGATCGCGAACGGCCGCAGGTCGACGTGCCGCGGCGCGATCCGGCCTCCGATCAGGGTCGGGCAGGTCGAGAGACCGATGGGCTTCTGGGCGATCCAGTCGCGCGGCCGCGCCCGCACCTTGACCGCGAGCTCCTGCAGGGTCCGCTCGTCGGCGCGCGGGCCGATGACGATGCCCTTGCCGCCCGAGCCGTCCACCGGCTTGAGCACCAGCTGGTCCAGCGCCTGCAGCACCCACTCCACGACGTCGGGCTCGTCGAGCCGGTGGGTCTCGGCGTTGGCCAGCAGCGGTTCCTCCGCCAGGTAGTAGCGGATCAGGTCGGGCACCCAGGTGTAGAGCAGCTTGTCGTCGGCCACGCCGTTGCCCACGGCGTTGGCGATGGTGACCCGGCCGGCGCGGGCGGCGTTGAGCAGGCCGGCGCAGCCGATCACCGAGTCCGGCCGGAAGTGCACCGGGTCGAGGAACTCGTCGTCGATCCGGCGGTAGATGACGTCGACGCGGCGCTGGCCGTCCGTCGTCCGCATGCTGACCTGGTTGCCCGCGCAGACCAGGTCGCGGCCCTCCACCAGCTCGACGCCCATCTGGCGGGCCAGCAGCGCGTGCTCGAAGTACGCCGAGTTGTAGACGCCCGGTGTGAGGACGACGACCGTCGGGTCGGCCACGTGGGAGGGTGCGGAGGCCTTCAGCGCGGCCAGCAGCTGGGTCGGGTAGTCGGCGACCGGCTGGATGCGGTGGTCGGCGAACAGCTCGGGCAGCACCTGGCTCATCGCCGCCCGGTTGGTGATGACGTAGCTGACCCCCGACGGCGAGCGCAGGTTGTCCTCGAGCACCCGGAAGTCGCCGGCCTCGTCGCGCACCAGGTCGATGCCGGACACGTGGACGCGCACCCCGTTGGGCGGCACCAGCCCGTGCGCCTGCCGGTGGAAGTGCGCGCTGGTGGTGACCACGCTGCGCGGCACCACCCCGTCGGCGAACACCTGGCCGGCGCCGTAGACGTCGTCGAGGAAGGCCTCCAGTGCCAGCACCCGCTGGGCGACGCCGCGCTCGATCCGCGACCACTCCTCGGCCCCGATGACCCGGGGGACGATGTCGAGCGGGAACGGCTGCTCCTCGCCGGCGTGGGCGAAGGTGACCCCGGCGTCCCGGTAGGTCTGGGACAGCAGGTCGGCCCGCGCGGAGAGCTCCTCCCCGGCCATCGGTTGCAGCGAGGTGTGCAGGCCGGTGTAGGCCGACCGCGGCTGGCCGACCTCACCGAACATCTCGTCCCACTGCTCCCCGAGGGGGTAGCCGTCGAAGAGGTCAGCCATGGCGACGAACCTAGTTCCGGCGTGTGTCCCGCGCGTTTCGGCGCGTCACCGGGCCACCGCGACGCACAACCACGGCCGCAGCGCCCCCTCGGACAGCAGCCGTCCCACCCGGCTCGACTGCTCCTGGGCCTCCAGCCAGCGCGGGTCCTCGCCGTGCCGGCGGGCGACCTCCGCGTCCACCGCGTCGGCCCGCTCGGCCCACTCCGGCGGGCTGTCGCCGAGGTCGGCGGTCGCGGCCTGTTCCACGTGCAACCCGGCGGCGTCGAGCAGGCCGCGCACGTCGGCCTCGGACGGGAACTCGTTGCCCTCCGGCAGCGGCGGCGGCAGCGGTCTGTCGGCGACGAACACCAGCAGCCCGAGCCGGCCCCGGTCGCGCAGCACCCGGCGCAGCTCGGCGAGCACGGCGGCCTTCTCCGACGTGGTGCACAGCACCCCGAGACACCAGGCCGCGTCGAACTCGCCGTCGGGGAACGGCAGCCGCTGGGCCAGCGCCGTCACCGCGGGCAGGCCGAACAGCCGCCGCGCCGCCCGCGTCGCGGGGTGCATCGGCTCGGCGCACACCGCCCGCACGCCGCGCTCGGCGGCCAGCCACCCGGCCGGCCCGCCGACGCCGGCGCCGTCGTCGAGCACCCGGCTGCCGGCGGTGAGGTCGAGCCGGTCGGCCAGCCAGCGCAGCGCGCCCTCGCTCCCGCTGCCGCGGCACCCCGCCGGGACGGCGAACTCGGGCCCCAGCGCCCGCACCGCCTCCTCGGTCCACCCGGCGACGGTGCCGAACTCCGACTCCATCGCCGCGCTCTCCAGCTCTGTCACGCTGCCTCCCTGATCCGGGCGGCCACCTCGGCCTTGACCCGCGCGCCGGCGTCCTCCCCGCCGGCCGAGGCCAGGCCGGAGAGGTTGACGCCGACCACCCCGGGAACGGCGAGCAGCGCCCGGGCCTCGGCCACCGCGGCGGCGATGCCGGCCTCCCGCGGATCGGGCGCGGCGAGCACCCGCTCCACCTCGTCGTCGTCCACCTGCAGGCCGGGGAAGAGCTGCAGGACGCGGGCCGATGTCTCGTCGGTGTAGACGGCGACCGCGGCGAGGAACGGCAGGGTGGCACCCGCGGCGCGGGCTGCGACGACGAAGGCGGCCACCTGCGCCGGCGCGCGCACGTGGTTGAGCACGCACACCCGCGCTCCGGCCCGCTCCTTGGTCACCACCCGGGCCGGCCGGAGGTGCACCGGCGGCGCGATCGGCGACTCCGGCACGGCGACCGGCAGCCCGAACCCGTTCGCCAGCGCCGCCAGCCGCGGCCCGTCGAGGTCGAACACCTGGGTGACCCCCGACCGGACGCCGGGCCCGCGGGCGTCGCCGGTCACGCAGAGGACGCCGTCGACGCCGACCGCGGCCAGCCCGGCGAGCTCCTGCTCGAGCACCACGCGGTTGCGGTCGCGGCAGGCCAGCGTCGTCCAGGGGCGGCCGCCGGCCTCCAGGACCTCGGCGGCGAGCAGCGTCGGCGGCAGGTCGGGGCGGTTGGCGTGCTCCCCGGTCAGCAGCCCGTCGGAGACCGGCCCGAGCACGCGCACGACGCGGCGGACGGACGACGCGTCGTACGGCGCCACGGTGAGGTCGGTCAGGACGACCGGCCGGGTACGGGCCCGCTCGAGCAGGCTGCCGGGCGGGAGCGGGGCCGTCGGCGACGGCGCACCGTCCCACTCCGGCGCCGGGTCGTCGAGGAAGACGCAGCGGTGCTCGGCGACCTCGCACCCGCCGTCCTCCCGGACGCCGCCACAGGGCCCGAACACCATGCGCTTCGGGCAGCCCGGCCGGCGGGGGACGTCGTCCACCCCCGCAGCCTGACCGCGGCCGGCAGCGGCCAAACCCGCCGGGGCGGAGGCGGGAAGACAATCGGGTGGCGGAGCGCTACAGTCGTCGCTAGTTGAGCTCTCAACCACAGGAGGCCGGCATGCCCGCCGTGACCGTCGAGGACACCACCGCCCTGCCCCGCGTCCCCGCGCCCGCACCGGGGACGGTGCGCCGCCGGGTCCGGTCGGTGACCACCGCGCCGTCCGGGTTCGAGGGCGAGGGCTTCCCCGTCCGCCGGGCCTTCGCCGGGGTCGACCTGCGCGACCTCGACCCGTTCATCCACATGGACCAGATGGGCGAGGTGGAGTACGCGCCGGGTGAGCCGAAGGGCACCTCCTGGCACCCGCACCGCGGCTTCGAGACCGTCACCTACATCATCGACGGCACCTTCGAGCACGCCGACTCCCACGGCGGCGGCGGCACGATCAGCAACGGCGACACCCAGTGGATGACCGCCGGCGGCGGCGTGCTGCACATCGAGCGGCCGCCGGAGCACCTGGTGGTCAGCGGCGGCCTGTTCCACGGCCTGCAGTTGTGGGTCAACCTGCCGAAGGCGCAGAAGTGGGTCGAGCCGCGCTACCAGGACCTGCGCGCCGACGAGTCGGTGCTGCTGGCCAGCCCGGACGCCGGTGCCTTCCTGCGGGTCATCGCCGGGGACGTCGCCGGCCACCGCGGACCGGGCTCGACGTACACGCCCATGGCGATGGTGCACGCGACGATCGCACCCGGCGCGACCCTCGACCTGCCGTGGCGGCCGGACTTCAACGCGCTGGTCTACGTGCTCTCCGGCGCCGGGTCGGTCGGCGTCGACGCGCACCCGGTCCGCACCGGGCAGCTCGCCGTCTTCGGCCCGGGAGACACGGTCACGGTCAGCGGCGCGGTCGCCCAGGAGTCGCGGACCCCGGCGCTGGACGTCGTCGTCCTGGGCGGGCAGCCGATCCGGGAGCCGATCGCCATGTACGGGCCGTTCGTGATGAACACCCGGCAGGAGGTCATGGACGCGTTCACCGACTTCCAGGCCGGCCGGCTGGGCACGATCCCCGCCCAGCACGTCCCGCACGGCGGCGTGCGGGGAGAATCCGGCCAGGACGCGTAGGGCTCGAGATGGCCGTCCCCGGCCTCGAGGAGGACGTCGTGAGCAACCTCGACCGCCGCCCGCCCGCCCAGGAGCTGGGCGGGCTGGACGGCACGCCCGCCGGCCCGGTGCTCGACCTGCTGCCCGGCAGGGAGGTCGTGCTCGGGGAGAGCACCCGCGTGCGCCGGCTGCTGCCGACGCTGGGCCGGCGGCTGGTCGGCGCGTGGGCGTTCGTCGACCACTACGGCCCCGACGACATCGCCGCCGGCTCGGGCATGCAGGTGCCGCCGCACCCGCACACCGGCCTGCAGACGGTGTCCTGGCTGCTGGAGGGCGAGATCCACCACCGCGACTCCCTCGGCAGCGACGCCCGCGTGCGGCCCGGGGAGCTGGCGCTCATGACCGCCGGCCACGGCATCGCGCACTCCGAGCAGTCCCCTCACCCGCACCCGCGCTTCCTGCACGGCGCGCAGCTGTGGGTGGCGCTGCCGGACGCCGCCCGCGACACCGCGCCGGCCTTCGCCCACCACGACGCGCTGCCCGGCTTCACCTCCGACGGGCTGACCACCACCGTGCTCATGGGGTCGCTCGGCGGGGCCACCTCCCCCGGGACGGCGCACACCCCGCTGGTCGGCGCCGACCTCGACCTCTCCCCCGGTGCCGACGTCGAGCTGCCGCTGGAACCGGACTTCGAGTGCGCGGTGCTCGCCTCGTCGGGCGCGGCGTCGGTCGAGGGCGCGCCGCTGGACCACGGGGCGATGCTCTACCTGGGCACCGGACGGCGGTCGATCCGGGTGCGCGCCGGCGAGGCCGCCCGCCTGCTGCTGCTCGGTGGGGAGCCGTTCGAGGAGCGGATCGTCATGTGGTGGAACTTCGTCGGGCGCAGCGGCGAGGAGATCGCCGACTACGCGCAGCGGTGGAACGCCGAGGACGACCGGTTCGGCGCCGTCGTCGGCTACGAGGGGGAGCGACTGTCGGCGCCGCCGCTGCCGCCGGTGCCGCTCAAGCCGCGCGGGAGGGAACGCTGATGACCGTCGACCCCCGGATGCTCGACGTCGTCGCCGACCACCGCTGGGGCGTGCTCGTCACCGTCAAGCGCGACGGCCGCCCCCAGGTCTCCAACGTGGGCTACGCCTACGACCGCGAGACCCAGCTGATCCGCGTCTCGGTGACCGCCGACCGCGCCAAGACCCGCAACCTGCAGGCCGACCCGCGGGTCACCCTGCACGTCGCGTCGAAGGACTTCTGGACCTGGGTGGCCGTCGAGGGGACCGCCGACCTCACCCCGGTTGCCGCCGAGCCGCACGACGCCACGGTGGAGGAGTTGATCACCTACTACCGGGGCGTCTCCGGCGAGCACGAGAACTGGGACGAGTACCGCACGGCGATGGTCGCCGACCGCCGGCTGGTGGTCCGCTTCCGGCCCGAGCACACCTACGGCCAGCTGCGCGGGTGATCGGCCCGTGGCCGGGCGCCGTGACGTGCGCCCGGCCACCGACCGCGGACCTCAGCCCTGTGCCGCCTCGGCGGTCACCTCGCCCATCACCTCGAACGGGGCGCCCCACGGGTCGGCGAGCACGGCGAACCGGCCCCACGGGGTGTCCATCGGCGGCATGAGCACCTTCCCGCCCGCGGCCTCCACCGCCGCGGTGGCGTCGTCGGCGGAGTCGACGGAGAAGCAGGTCAGCCAGCCCTTGGGCAGGTCCGGTGAGGCCGCCCCCAGCCCGCCGAGCGGGTTCCCGCCGGTGGAGAAGGTCGTGTAGTCCATGTCGCCGCCGCCGTCCACCGCGTCGTAGGTGAAGCCGAAGACGGCGGTGTAGAACTCGCGGGCCGCGGCCGCGTCGTCGGCCATCGCCTCGTTCCAGGCCAGCGCGCCGGCCTCGTTGTGGATCCGTGCGCCGGTGTGCGTGCCGGACTGCCAGAGCCCGAACGAGTTGCCCTGCGGATCGATCGCGATGGTCATCGTGCCCATCGGCCCGACCTCCATCGGCTCGACGACCACGGTGCCGCCGGCCTCCCGGATGCGGGTGGCGCTCGCCTGCGCGTCGTCGGTGGCGAAGTACGTCGTCCAGCTCGGCGAGTCACCGGGGTTCATCAGCGGGCCCATCCCCACCGCGGCCTCGCCGTTCTTCGTCGCGTTGAGGTAGCCCCCGAACTCGGGCTCGCCGCCGGTGTACTCCCAGCCGAACAGCCGGCCGTAGAAGTCCTTCGCCGCGTCCATGTCGGAGGCGCCGTAGTCGACCCAGCACGGGGTGCCGGCGGGCCACGGGGTGTTCCGAGTGGGCATGTCTCCTCCTGGTGGTGTGGGGAGGACACCGTTCCACCGGGGTCCGACAGTTCCCAGGGGGGCGCGGGCCCCTTCGCCACGATTTCCACCGGCTCAGAAGCGACCGCCCCCGGACCGGCCACGGCTGCGCGACCCACCGAAGCTGCCCGACCGCCGTCCGCCACCGCCGCCGGACCCGCCGCTCCCGAAGCCGCCGCCACCGAAGCCGCCGCTCCCGAAGCCGCCGCCACGCGACCCGCCGCCGCCACCGAAGAGGATGCCGCCGAGCACCAGGCTGCCGAGGTCCACGCCGCCCCGGCCACCGCCGTACCCCCCGCCGGCGAACCCGCCGGGCCCGTAGCCGCCACCGGGCCCGTAGCCGCCGGGGCCGGAGCCGCCGGACCAGCGCGAGACGTCGGACTGCGCCTGCCCCAGCGCCTGCTGGGCCAACGAGTCGGCCTGGTGGGCCTCGCGCAGCGCGCTCACCGGGTCGGCCGCGCCCTGGGCGACGGCCAGGTCGAGGTGGCGCTGCGCCTCGGCCAGCCGGGTGCGCGCCTCGGCTCCCACGGCGCCCCGGCGGGTGCTGATGAAGTCGCCGGCGGCCGCGATCCCGGACCGCGCGGCCAACAGCGCCTGGTCCAGGGACGCCGCGGCCCGGCGGGCCTGGGTGGCCGCGTCGCGGGCGACCGAGAGCGCCTGCTCGAGCGCGATGTCGGCCTCCTCCAGCTGGCGGAGTGCGGCGAGCGGGTCGGGCAGCGAGCCGTCCGGGGGCCGCAGCGCGGCGTCGGCCGAGGCGAGGGCGGTCTCGGCGCGGGCGATCTGGGGGCGCAGCCCGCCGTCCGTGCCGCCGCTGAGCAGCGCCCGGGCCTCGGCGAGGTCCTTCTCGGTCTCCGCCCGCACCTCGGCGACCCGGGTGCCGGCGGTGTCCAGGTCCGTCGCCAGCCGGCCGACGGCGTCGAGCAGCGTGCCGGTCTGCGCGACGGCGTCCTCGGCCGCGCGGATGTCGCCCACCGCGGAGCCCGCGCGGCCGGCGGCCAGCTCCGCGCGGGCCTCGGCCACCTCCTGCTCGGCGGCGGCCAGCCGGGCCCGCGCCTCGGCCGGGTTGTCGGCCACCGGAGCGAGCGCAGCGGGTGCGTAGCGCCGCTGCAGGACGGCGAACCGCTCCTCGTCGGCCGGCAGCCGCCCGCGCAGCGCCGTGATCCGCGAGTCCAGGGCGTCGAGGGCCTGCGGCGCCGTGCGCTCGAGGTCGCGCAGCCGGTCGAAGGCCTCGGCCTGCTCGTCCAGCCGGGCGTCCGCGGCCGCGGTGAGCTGCAGCATCTCGGCCAGGATCCGCCGGGTCTGGGGCTCGTCCTCGGGGATCTCGTCGTCCAGCTGCTGGCGGAGGGTGAACGCCCGGGTCAGCTCCTGCGTGGAGGTGGTCAGCGCCTCGGCGAACCCGGCGACCGCCTCCTCCCCGTACTGCAGCCGGGCGAAGTCGAGGTCGAGCTGGGAGGTCTTGACCGCCTCGTCGAGCTCCAGCAGCGCGGTGCTGGCCTGCGCCTGCAGCTGCTCGGTGGGGACGCCGGCGTGCGGGTCGGGTTGCTCCAGCCGGCGGGTCTCGGGCGCCCGCGCCCTGCGCCGCCGCGACCGCGCGACGAGGTAGGCACCGCCGGCGACCGCCGCCAACCCGCCGACCAGCAGGACGGTGCCGGCGCCGCTCCGGCTCTGCCCCGCGTCGAGCCCGTCGGCGAACGCGATCGCCGCGCCGGCCCAGTCGTCGTCGGCCAGCCGCGGCTCGACGTCGGACACCAGCAGCTCGTCGATCTCGGCGTTCGACATCGGGAACTCGTCGTCGACCCAGTAGGCGTAACGCCGGTCGTCGACCGCGACCGCGTACAGCGCGTCGGTGCGGCCGAGGCCGGACGCCGCGGCGGTCTCCTGCGCCCACAGCCCGGGCTCCACCCCGCCGAACGTGGACACGTGGACGACGAACAGCTGGGTGCCCTCGTCGGCCTGCAGCTGGTCGAGCGCGTCCTGCACCTCCGCCTCGTCCCCCGACAGCGCGCCCACCCGGTCGGTCACCTGCGCCGGCACGTCGAAGGGCGGCTCGGCCAGCGCGGCGCCGCCGCCGAGCAGCACCACGGCAGCCAGCGAGGCGAGGACGACGGACAGCCGGCGCACAGGGGACCTCCGGGAGGGGAACGTGCGGCGACCCTACCCAGCCGGGCACGTGGATCCGGCCCGCGCGGGGTAGGACCCCGGCCCCGAGCCCGTGGAGGTCCTCATGACCGAGCCCGACCGCATCCCCGCCGCCGACCTGCCACGGGGGGCGGTGCGCCGCGTCGGCGACTGGGCGGTCGGCAACCGCGACGGGGACTACTTCGCCGTCTCCCGGCGCTGCCGGCACCAGCTGGCCGACCTGTCGGAGGGCAGCATCGACGCGGACGGCTGCCTGGTCTGCCCGTGGCACCAGAGCCGCTACGACGTCCGCACCGGGGAGATGGTCCGGGGCCCGCGCGGCTTCCTCGGCTACCACGGACCGACGCCGGGCTACACGCAGTTCGTCCGCGCCTACGGCCGGGTGCTGCGGCTGCGGGTGCGCCGGGCGCTGCGCCGCGGGGACCACGTCGTCGTCGAGTGAGGCACAGGAAGCTCTTCCCACGTCCCGGCGGCCACGACGTGGGCAGAGCTTCCTTTGCCTCAGCGCAGCTGCTGCCAGACCGCCCGGCGGCGGGCCTGCTCGTCGGGGTCCGGCACCGGCAGCGAGGCCAGCAGCCGCTGCGTGTAGGGGTGCTGCGGCGCGCCGAGCACCTCCGCCCCCGTCCCCTCCTCGACCAGCCGGCCGCGGTAGAGCACCGCGATCCGGTCGGCGAGCAGGTCGACGACGGCCAGGTCGTGGCTGATGAACAGGCAGGCGAAGCCCAGCTCCCGCTGCAGCTCGGCGAACAGCTCCAGCACGCGGGCCTGCACCGACACGTCCAGCGCCGAGGTCGGCTCGTCGGCGATGAGCAGCTCGGGATCCAGCGCCAGCGACCGCGCCAGGCTGGCCCGCTGGCGCTGCCCGCCGGAGAGCTCGTGCGGAAAGCGGTCCCCGAAGCTCTTCGGCAGCTGCACCGCCTCCAGCAGCTCGTCCACCCGCTCGCGCGCGGACCCCGGGTCGTCGGCCTTGCCGTTGACCACCAGCGGCTCGGCGACCGCCTCGGCGATGGTGAGCAGCGGGTTGAAGCTGGACGCGGGGTCCTGGAAGACGAACCCGATCCGCCGGCGCACCGGCCGGAAGGTCCGCTGCTTGACGCCGTTCATCTCGGTGCCGAGGACCGACAGCGACCCGCCGGTGACCGTGGTCAGCCCGGCGATCGCCCGGCCGATCGTCGTCTTGCCGCTGCCGCTCTCCCCGACGAGCCCGAGCACCTCCCCGGGCCTGATCGCGAAGCTGACCCCGTCGACGGCGACGAAGTCCGGACGCCGCAGCCGCCCCGGGTACACGATCCGCAGGTCGCGGGCCTCGACCACCGGCGCCGACGCACTCCAGCCCACGGGCCGCCGCGCGGCCCGCTCGACCGCCCGCGCCCGGCCCTCGCCGAGCCGCGGCACCGAGCCGAGCAGCTGCCGGGTGTAGTCGTCCTGCGGCGTGGCGAACAGCGTCCGGACGTCGGCCTGCTCCACGATGCGGCCCTGGAACATGACCGCCACCCGGTCGGCGAGGTCGGCGACGACGCCCATGTTGTGCGTGATCAGCACGATCGCCGCCCCGAACTCGTCGCGGCAGCGGCGCAGCAGGTCGAGGATCTCGGCCTGAACGGTCACGTCCAGGGCGGTGGTCGGCTCGTCGGCGATGATCACGCCGGGGTCGAGCACGAGCGCCTGCGCGATGACGATGCGCTGCTTCTGCCCGCCGGAGAACTGGTGCGGGTAGTGGTCCACCCGCTCCTCGGGGTCGGGGATGCCGACCCGGCGCAGGACGTCGATCGCCTTGGCGCGGGCCTCCTTGCGGCTGTACTTCCCGTGCGCGCGCAGGCCCTCGGCGATCTGCCAGCCCACCGGGTAGACCGGGTTGAGCGCGGTCGACGGCTCCTGGAACACCATGGCGGCGTCGCGACCACGCACGTCCCCCAACTGCCGGCGGGACAGCGTGACGACGTCGTGTTCCGCCGTTCCGTCCTTGCTGCGCAGCACCACCGCGCCGCGGGTGGTGGCGGTCTCCGGCAGCAGCCCGAGGATGCTGCGCGCGGTCACCGTCTTGCCGCTGCCGCTCTCCCCCACGACGGCGAGCACCTCGCCGGACGCGACGGACAGGCTGACGTCCTGGACGGCGGTGATCGTGCCGGCGTCGGTGGCGAAGCTGACCGACAGGTTCTCGATGCCCAGGACGTCGTCGCCGGTTGTGGTCACCAGCTCACCCCTCCTGCGCCCAGGACCCGGGCGACGTCCACACCGGCGGGATCCAGCGGACCGCCGGGCACGACCGGCGTCTCCGCCGTCTCTCCGGCCTCGGCGGCCCGCCGGCTGCGCAGCCGTGGGTCGGCGAGGTCGTTGAGGCTCTCCCCGACCAGCGTCAGGCCGAGCACGACGAGCACGATCGCCGAGCCCGGGAAGACCGCCGTCCACCAGATCCCGCTGCTCACGTCGGACAGCGACCGGTTGAGGTCGGCGCCCCACTCCGCGGCCGCGGTCGGCTCGATGCCGAAGCCGAGGAAGCCCAGCCCGGCGAGGGTGAGGATCGCCTCGGAGGCGTTGAGCGTGAGGATCAGCGGCAGCGTGCGGGTGGCGTTGCGCAGCACGTGCCGGGTCATGATCCGCCAGTGGCCGGCGCCGACGACGCGGGCGGACTCCACGAACGCCTCGTTCTTGATCCGCACCGTCTCGGCGCGCACCACCCGGAAGTACTGCGGGATGAACACCACGGTGATCGCGATCGACGCGGCCAGGATGCCGCCGATCAGGCTCGACTGCCCGCCGCTGATCACGATCGCCACGATGATGGCCAGCAGCAGGGAGGGGAACGCGTAGACCGCGTCGCAGACGACGACGAGCACGCGGTCGAGCCAGCCGCCGAAGTACCCGGAGAGCAGGCCGATCAGGACGCCGACGAAGAACGACAGCACGAGCGCGGTCACGATCACCAGCAGCGCGGTCCGGGACCCGTAGAGCAACCGGCTGAGCACGTCGTAGCCTCCGACGGTGGTCCCGAGCCAGTGCTCCGACGAGGGCGGCTGCTGGGCGCCGAACGGCCCGTCGGCGTCGCGCAGCTGGCTGTAGCCGTAGGGAGCCAGCAGCGGCGCGAACAGCGCGGTGAGCAGGAAGACGCCGGTCAGGGCCAGCCCGGCGACGAGCATCCCGCGCTGCAGCCCGACGCTCTGCCGCAGCTGGTGGACGACGGGCAGCCGCCGCCAGCCCCGGCGGGCGGGGTCGGGAACGGGGGCCCGGTCGTCGAGGCCGGTCACGGCGGTGGCCATCAGTACCTCACCCGGGGGTCGATGAGCGCGGCGATCACGTCGACGACGAAGTTGGTCACCGCGACGATGACCGCCAGCAGGGCGACGATGCCCTGCACGGCCACGAAGTCGCGCGCCTGCAGGTACTCGGCCAGCTGGAAGCCCAGGCCCTTCCACTCGAACGTGGTCTCGGTGAGCACCGCCCCACCCATGAGCAGCGCCACCTGCAGGCCGATGACGGTGATGATCGGGATCAGCGCAGGCCGGTAGGCGTGCTTGCGCAGCAGCCGCCGCTCGGCGACGCCGCGGGAGCGGGCCGCCTCGACGTAGCCCATGCCGAGCGTGCCGATGACGTTGGTGCGCACCAGCCGCAGGAAGACCCCGGCGGTGAGCAGGCCCAGCGCGATGGCGGGCAGGACGGCGTGCTCCAGCACGTCCCGGATCACCTCGGGGTCGCCCAGCCGGATCGCGTCGATCAGGTAGATCCCGGTCGGGTTGTCGAGGAACTGCAGCTCGATCTCGGCACGGGTCGATGCCCGGCCCGCGACCGGCAGCCAGCCCAGCCCGCTGGCGAAGACGAGCTTGAGCACCAGGCCGGTGAAGAACACCGGCGTCGCGTAGCAGAAGATCGCGAAGACCCGCATGATCGCGTCGGGCCACCTGTCCCGCGTGTAGGCGGCCAGCCGGCCCAGCGGGATGCCGACGCCGAACGCGACGAGCAGCGCGTAGAACGTCAGCTCGAGGGTGGCCGTCCCGAAGGTCGTGAGCACCTCGAGGACCGGGCGGCGGTCCGACAGCGTCGTCCCGAAATCGCCGGTGAAGACGTTGCCCAGGTACTCGACGTACTGGACCAGCAGCGGCCGGTCGTAGCCGGCCTCCGCCACGCGCTCCGCGAGCTGCGCCGCGGTCAGCCGACCACCCAGTGCGGCGGTGATCGGGTCACCGGTCGAGCGCATGAGGAAGAAGACCGTCGTCACCAGGATGAAGACGGTGGGGATGATCAGCAGGAAGCGGATCACGAGGTAGCTGCCCAGGCCCCCGCCGCCGCGGCGCTTCCGCGACGCCGGTGCGTCCTCCTGGGCCGGGTCGCCGGGCGCGAGCTCGGTCGCTGTGGTCATGCCTTCACTTCCGTCCGTGCGGCGGTGCGCACATGGGAGGCCCCGGGTGGCCCCGCCGTGGCGGCGGGGTCACCCGGGGCCGGTGGCGCTACCTTCTCAGGCCGCTGCGGTCAGCCCCGGCTGAGGGCGCCGTAGCGGAACTTGAAGGACGCGTCGAGCGTGTCCGACGCACCCTCCACACCCGTCCGGACGACGGCGACCTGCGCGCCCTGCAGGTACGGCACGGTGGAGAGGTCCTGCGCCACCATCTGCTGGATCTGCTCGATCAGGGCGGTGCGCTGGGCCGGGTCGGGCGTGGCCAGCTGCTGCAGGATCATGTCGTTGACCTGCTGGTTGGTGTAGTGGTTGCCGAGGAAGTTCTCCGTGCGGAAGAACGGCGACAGGTAGTTGTCGGCGTCGGAGTAGTCCGGGAACCAGCCCAGCTGGTAGGCCGGGTAGACGTCGGCGACGCGGTCCTCGGAGTACTGCACCCACTCGGTGGTCTGCAGGTCGACCTGGAACAGGCCGGTGGACTCCAGCTGGTCCTTGATCAGGGCGTACTCGTCACCGGAGGACGGCCCGTAGTGGTCGTTGGAGTACTGCAGGCTCAGCTGCACCGGGGTGGTCACGCCGGCCTGCTGGAGCACCTGGGCCGCCTTGTCGGCGTCCGGGCCGCCGTTGCCGTCGCCGTAGAGGTCGCGCAGCGGGGTGGCGGCGCCGGTCAGGCCCTCGGCGACGAAGGAGTACAGCGGGGTGTACGTGCCCCGGTAGACCTGCTCGGCCAGCTCGTTGCGGTCGATCAGGTGGGCGACGGCCTGGCGGACGGCGAGCGCCTTGGCCGGGTCGGCGTCGGGCTGGGTGGCGCCGAAGGGCTGGGTGTTGAAGTTGAAGACGATGTAGCGGATCTCGCCGCCGGGGCCGTCCACGACCTCGACCTCGTCGTTGCCGCGCAGGTCGTCGATGTCGGTCGCGCTGAGGCTGCGGAAGGCGACGTCGATGTTGCCCTCCTCGATGTCCAGCTTGAGGTTCGACGCGTCGGCGTAGTAGCGGACGTTGACCTGCTCGGTCTTCGGCGCGCCCAGGAGGCCCTGGTAGTCGGGGTAGGCCTCGTAGGAGATCAGGTTGTTCTGGTCGTAGTTGGTGATCGTGTACGGGCCGTGGAAGGCGTTGCCGTCGACGATCTCCTGGTCGGGGGTCAGCTCGGTCGCCGAGAAGACGTCCTCGTCGACGATGGGGCCGACCGGGCTCGACAGGATCTGCGGGAACGTCTGGTCGTTGCCCGAGTTCAGGTTGAAGACGACGGTCGTCTCGTCGGGGGCGTCGACGCTGGCGAGGTTGGCCAGCAGCGCGGCCGGGCCGTTCGGGTCGTTGATCGCGACCATGCGGTCGAACGAGAACTTGACGTCCGAGGAGGTCAGGTCGTTGCCGTTGGCCCAGTTCAGGCCCGACTTCAGGGTGACCGTGTACTGGGTCGGCGAGGTGAACTCGGCCGACTCGGCGATGTCGGGCTCGACGTCCGGGCTGCCGTAGTCGGTGTTCATCAGGAACGGGAACACCTGGTTCATGACGGCGAACGAGCCGTTGTCGTAGGAGCCCGCCGGGTCGATCGTGGTGATCTTGTCGCTGGTGCCGATCGTCAGCGCGTCGCCGCTGCCGCCGCTGCCCGAGCCACCGCCGTCACCGTCGCTGCCACCGCACGCGGTCAGCGCCAGCGCGGTGACCGCGAGACCCGCCGTGGCGGTGCGCACGCGCCGCCCGGTCGAAACGGGAGTCATCCGCCTACCTTCGTTCTTCCTGAGAACCGCCGCGCACGCCGGACAACGTCCAGTTCCAGCGGGGTATGGGTGTTGGTTACCCATGCGTAGCACAGAGCCGACGGGGCTCAGGAATCCCGGCGACCACTGTTATCGCCTCGTGACTCCGCGGCCTGGACCGGCGGTTTCCGCGGAAACCGCCGGGAGGTTCAGGCGTCGATGCGGCGACGGCCCTCGAACGCCCGGCCGAGGGTCACCTCGTCGGCGTACTCGAGGTCCCCACCCACCGGCAGGCCACTGGCCAGCCGGGAGACCGCCAGCCCCATCGGGCCGACCAGCCGCGCGAGGTAGGCGGCGGTCGCCTCGCCCTCCAGGTTGGGGTCGGTGGCGATGATCAGCTCGGTCACCGTCCCGCTCATCAGCCGGGTCATGAGCTCCTTGACCCGCAGGTCGTCGGGGCCGACACCCTCGATCGGGCTGATCGCGCCGCCGAGCACGTGGTAGCGGCCGCGGAACTCGCGGGTGCGCTCGATGGCGACGACGTCCTTGGGCTCCTCGACGACGCAGATGACGTCGTCGGTACGCCGCGGGTCGCGACAGATCCGGCACTGCTCACCCTCGGCGACGTTGTAGCAGGTGACGCAGAAGCGGACCTCGGCCTGCACGCGCTGCAGCGCCGACACCAGCCGGCTCACGTCGGCGGACTCGGACGCGAGCAGGTGGAAGGCGATGCGCTGCGCGCTCTTCGGCCCGACGCCGGGCAGCCGGCCGAGCTCGTCGATGAGGTCCTGGACGGCCCCCTCGTACACGGTGTTCCTCTCCTCGGGGAGGGGTCGCCGCGGCTCAGAGGCCGGGCAACCCCAGGCCGCCGCCGAGGCCGCCGGCGAGCGGCCCCATCCGGCTGGCGGTGAGTTCGTTGGCCTGGCGGGAGGCGTCGCGGACCGCGGCGACCACGAGGTCCTGCAGCGTCTCGACGTCGGCGGGGTCGACCGCCTCGGGGGCGATGGTGACCGCGGCGAGCTCGCCCTGGCCGGTCATCGTCGCGGTGACCAGGCCGCCACCGGCCGAGCCGGTGACCGTCTCGTGCGCCAGCTGTTCCTGCGCGGCAGCCAGTTGCTGCTGCATCTGCTGCGCCTGCTGGAGCAGCTGCGACATGTCGGGCTGGCCACCGGGGAACATGACCCGAGCCTAGGCCGCGGGTACGACGAACGCCGGGACGACGAGCCGCGGACCGTTCTTCAACCAAGGGGTTGACAACGCCACGGCAGGGGTTCACCCTCATTTTCAACCGATTGGTTGAACGAAGAGGGGAGGTCCACCCGATGGCCGCCGATCCGCTGTCCCGGGTCTTCGCGGCCCTGGCCGATCCGACCCGGCGCGACATGGTCGCCCGGCTCGCGGTTGCCGACGCCACGGTCGGCGAGCTCGCCGAGCCCTACGACGTCAGCGTCCAGGCCGTCTCCAAGCACCTGCGGGTGCTGGAGGACGCCGGCCTGGTCAGCCGCAGCCGCGACGCCCAGCGTCGCCCGGTGCACCTGGAAGCCGAGGTCTTCGACCTCATGACCAAGTGGATCGAGCGCTATCGCCGCCAGGCCGAGGAGCGCTACCGCCGTCTCGACGACGTCCTCCGGTCCATGCCGGACGACGTCGGGCCCGTGCCACCCACATCCCCGGAGGGAAACCCGTCATGACCACCACCCAGCACCACGAGACCCGGATCGTCGTCGACCAGGAGGTGCCGGCCGTCCGGATCATCCGCGAGTTCGACGCCCCGCCGTCGAAGGTCTTCCGCGCGCACACCGACCCCGAGCTGGTGGCCCAGTGGATGGGTCCGCGGAGCACGCAGAACCGGATCGACGAGTGGGACTGCCGCACCGGCGGCTCCTGGCGGTACGTGTCCCTCCACGAGGGCCAGGAGTACGGCTTCCGCGGCTGCTTCCACGAGGTGCGCCCCGACGAGCTGATCGTGCAGACCTTCACCTTCGAGGGCATGCCCGACGGCGTCGCGCTGGAGAAGCTCGTCCTCGAGGACCTCGGCGACGGCCGCACCCGGCTGACCGCGACGTCGCTGGTCGACTCCTTCGCCGACCGGGACGCCTTCGTCGCCAGCGGCATGGAGGTCGGGGTCCGCGAGGGCTACGAGCGCCTCGACGAGATCCTCGCCCGCGGCTGAGCGAGGTCAGTCGTCGATCGGCCGGGCCCCGAGCTGGGTGCGCAAGAGTGACAGCGCCGCCTGCTCGGGGTCGACGGCCGGGGCCGCCTCGGCGTCCCCGCCGGGATCCTCCGCCGCCCGCTCGGCCATGAGCTCGCGCGCCTCCGCGGCCTCGGCGGCGCGGGCGGCCTCCCGCGCGACCTCCGGGGCCACCGGCGGCGCACCGCTGCGGGCCGCGCCCTCGACGACGACCTGCACCTTCCAGCGCACGCCGAGCAGCTCCTGCAGCGCCTGGCGCACGACGTCCTTGTTCAGGTCGTCGCCGAGCATCTTGGCCAGCGCCGGCGAGGTGGCGGCCAGGGTGAGGGTGCCGTTGCCCAGGTCGTGCACCTGGGCGCTCTTCAGCAGCGCCTCCGTCGTCCGCTTGTGGCCGCGCACGACCTTCAGCAGCTCCGGCCACACCCGGCGGACGTCGGTGGTGGTCAGCTCGCCGTCGGCGGCCGGCTGCGCCAGGTTGGCCGAGACCACCGGCGTCGGCTCCCCGCCGCGCGGCGCGGGCGAGGACTCGGCCGCGGCGCGCGGTGCGGCCGCCTCCGGGCGGGGCTGCTCGACCCGGGTCGCCGCCGCGGCGGGCGCCGCGGGACGCGCGGGGTGCGGCCAGTCCTCGTCGTCGGTCGGCTCGGGCG